>JBOIGK010000291.1:0-3918 GCA_050742695.1 Advenella sp.
AATCATGCGCTTATATGCATATGGACCATATCGGAGACAAAAGTATGAATGCCCCACTACCTAAAGTGGCACAGGATGCCCTGAAGAATACCACCATTGACGACAAATATAGCCTGGAAAGAGGCCGTGTCTATATGAGTGGCACCCAGGCGCTGGTGCGTCTGCCCATGCTGCAGAAAGACCGGGACCGGCGTGCCGGACTGGACACCGGCGGGTTCATTTCCGGATACCGCGGTTCGCCCCTGGGCAATCTGGACCTGAGTCTGTGGAAGGCAAAAAAATACCTGGCCGAACATGAGATCTCTTTCCAGCCCGGCGTCAACGAAGAGCTTGGCGCCACCGCGGTTTGGGGTTCACAGCAGGTCAATCTGTTTCCCGGCGCAACCAAACAGGGCGTATTTGCCATGTGGTATGGCAAAGGACCGGGCCTGGACCGTTCCATGGATGTATTCAAACACGCCAACTCGGCCGGCTCCAGCCAGTTTGGCGGCGTGCTGCTGCTGGCTGGCGATGACCATGCCGCCAAATCGTCCACGGTGGCCTATCAGTCCGAACATAATCTGCAGTCAGCTGGCATTCCCGTTCTATACCCCAGCAACGTACAGGAATATCTGGACTTCGGCGTGCATGGCTGGGCCATGAGCCGCTATTCAGGCCTGTGGGTTGCAATGAAATGCGTTACCGATGTGATCGAATCGAGTTCGTCAGTCGAACTGGATCCGGACCGCGTCCAGACCATTACGCCGCCCGATTTTGAAATGCCCGAGGGCGGCTTGTCCATTCGCTGGCCCGATCCACCGCTGGACCAGGAAGCCCGGCTGAACAATTACAAATTCTATGCAGCGCTGGCCTATGTGCGCGCCAATAAGCTGGACAAGATCATTTTTGATTCGCCCAAGGCCCGGTTCGGCATCATGACGGCCGGCAAGGCCTATCTGGATGTGCGCCAGGCGCTGACCGATCTGGGACTGGACGAAGCGACCTGTACGGACATCGGCATCCGGCTATACAAAGTAGGCTGCGTCTGGCCGCTTGAAGCGCAAGGGGCCAGAAACTTTGCCGAAGGCCTTGATGAAATTCTGGTGGTCGAAGAAAAACGCCAGATCATGGAATACGCCCTGAAGGAAGAGTTGTATAACTGGCGCGACGACGTTCGCCCCGATGTCTACGGTAAATTTGATGCGCGCGACGATGGCGGCGGCGAATGGTCAGTTCCCCGCGGCAACTGGTTGCTGCCGGCCAATTACGAACTATCACCTGCCATTATCGCCAAGGCCATTGCCAAGCGCCTGGAAAAACACGCCCTTCCCGATGAGGTGCGCGCCCGCATTCAGGCACGCATTGCGGTTATTCACGCCAAGGAACAGGATGCAAAACGGCCGGTCGTCGTGCAGGATCGCAAGCCCTGGTTCTGTTCCGGCTGTCCACACAACACCTCGACCCGTGTACCGGAAGGATCACGCGCAGTCGCCGGTATTGGCTGCCACTATATGACCATCTGGATGGATCGCAACACCGATACCTTCACCCAGATGGGCGGCGAAGGCGTACCCTGGATCGGCCAGAAAGACTTTACGACCACCAAGCATATTTTTGCCAATCTGGGTGATGGCACTTATTTCCATTCAGGCATTTTGGCGATCCGTGCATCCATCGCCGCAAAAGTCAACATCACCTACAAAATTCTATACAACGATGCCGTTGCCATGACGGGCGGGCAACCTGTAGATGGCACACTGACGGTGCCGCAAATCAACGCCCAGCTGCATGCCGAAGGCGCGACCCGCATCGTGATCGTCAGCGACGAACCGGAAAAATACAAAGGGGTCAGCCTGATTGGCAACCCCGATGTATTCCATCGCGATTCGCTCGATGATGTACAACTGGAACTGCGTGATACGCAAGGCACGACCATCCTGATCTACGATCAGACCTGCGCAACCGAGAAACGCCGGCGTCGCAAACGCAATGCCTATCCCGACCCTGACCGACGCGTCTTTATCAACGAAGCGGTCTGCGAGGGTTGTGGTGACTGCGGGGTAAAATCAAACTGTCTTTCTGTCGAACCGGTAGATACACCGATGGGCAGCAAGCGTCGCATTAACCAATCTTCCTGCAACAAGGATTATTCCTGCCTGAACGGTTTTTGCCCCAGCTTTGTGACCGCTGAGGGCGCCAAAGTGCGCAAGCCCCAGACGGCCACGCTGTCCTTTGAAAAAATAGAAGCGGACATTCCGGTGCCTGCAGCGCCTGTGATCGAACGCTCCTACAACATTCTGGTGCCTGGCGTAGGTGGCACTGGGGTTGTCACCATCGGAGCCCTGCTGGGCATGGCTGCGCACCTGGAAGAAAAAGGCGTCAACGTACTGGACATTACCGGACTGGCGCAAAAAGGCGGCGCTGTCGTAAGTCATGTGCAGATCGGCAACCAGCCGGCAGACCTGCATTCGACCCGCATAGGTATGGGCGAAGCCGATCTGATTATTGGCTGCGACGCCATTGTGGCGGCATCCCGCGAAATTACATCAAAAACCCGCAAGGGCATAACGGTAGCGGCCATCAACAGCGCCAAGGTGCCGACCGCGGAAATTTTTCAGGACCCGAAATGGCAGTTCCCTTCGGCCATTACTGAACAGGATATGCAGGATCTGCTGGGCAAGGAAAAATGTGATTTTCTGGACGCCAATGGCTATGCGGTCGCGCTGCTGGGCGATGCGATTTTCGCCAACCCGCTTATGATGGGTTACGCCTGGCAAAAAGGATGGATTCCCCTGCGCCACGAAAGCCTGGAGCGCGCCATCGAACTCAATGGCGTTGCCGTGGACAAAAATCTGGCCGCTTTCGAATGGGGCCGCTATCTGGCCCATCATGGCCTGCAGTCTGTGCCACTTGGCAGCAGCAAGCGCACGGCGCGCCACGAGAACCTGATCAGTATGCCGGAAAGCACAGACACACTGATCAAGCGTCTTGAGCAACACCTGACGAAATACCAGAACGATCGCTATGCACAACGCTTTACGCAGGCTGTTGCGCGAATCCGCGCGACTGAAAAAGAACGCGGCTTCAGCGGCCATATACTGACAGAGGCAGTGGCTCGCAATCTGGCTAAGCTGATGAGCTACAAGGATGAATATGAGGTAGCTCGCCTGTATACGGATCCAGCCTATTTAGATAAACTGCGCGAGCAGTTTGAGGGAGAACCAGGTCGCGACTATGCCCTGCATGTCCATCTGGCGCCGCCTGCATTCAGCAAAAAAGATAAAAAAGGCCATCTGATCAAGAAAAAATATGGCCCGTGGGTGCTGAAAGCCTTCGCTGTCCTGGCCCACCTGAAACCGTTGCGCGGCACTGCGTTTGATCCCTTTGGCCGCACCGAAGAGCGACGCGCCGAACGCGCCCTGGTCGAGGAGTATTTCGCTTTGCTGGATGAAATTGCTCAGAGCCTGAATGATAGCAACTACGACACGGCTGTGGCGTTGGCCCGCTTGCCCGACGATATCCGTGGCTACGGCCACATTAAAGAGGCCAATATGCAAAAGGCAGCGGCGCGGCGGGCGCAACTGCTTGAAGTCTATCGCCGTACAGCGTTAAGCAAGGCTGCATGATGACATCGGCAGCGTCGCCCCGTTGCGCCGCTGCCGATCGCCGTCCGTCGCATCCGTCTGGTCGACGCGATATCGCACCCCGTCTTCGGTAGTTACGCAACACGCGCACGAAACGCTCGCGGCCGGCTGGTGGGATCTTTTCTATCCAGGGCCTGCCTGCACACCGATTCGAAACTTTGGTGCACACCGCTTTATCGTCAGAAGTTACAAAGCCGACATGGTTCCTCACTATAATAGGCGGTTTGACAACCTATTTCGGAGCCATTATGAAAACCAAGCCCGTTCTCGTCCAGGAAGACGTACAGAAAATCAT
>JBOIGK010000292.1:0-1890 GCA_050742695.1 Advenella sp.
GTGCAACCAGTTGCCCCATGTCCTTCAGGTGCACGTGCCCCGGAACAAACTGGGTAAAAGAGTTAACCACGGCAACGATCGGCTTGCCGAAATCGCCGTCTTTCATGCCTGTGGCGCGCCACAAGGCGCGCGCACCGGCCATATTACGACCATGAGTCGAGGTTTTGGAACGATATTGGGGCATTTCTGACTACTTCCTGGAAAAAACGGGGGAACCTTGTAATTTACACCACATGCTGCAGAAAATCTTTCAAACGCTGACTTGGCGGTGAAGACAGTAGCTCTGCCGGTTTGCCGTCGTGCGCAATTTTGCCGTCGTCGATAAAAAGCAGGCGGCTGCCGACCTTTCTGGCAAAATCCATTTCGTGCGTCACCACCACCATCGTCATGCCCTCTTCGGCCAAATCCTTCATCACTTTGAGCACCTCATGGCGCAGTTCCGGATCCAGTGCCGAGGTTGGCTCGTCAAACAGCATCAGTAGCGGCCTGACCGCCAGCGAACGCGCAATAGCCACCCGCTGCTGCTGGCCGCCGGACAGCTCGCTCGGATAATGGTTCATCCTTTCGGCCAGCCCTACCTTGTCCAGTAATGCGATGGCTTCGGTGCGCGCCTGCTGCTTGGACACACCGCGCGACTCGAGCGGGCCGAACATGACATTTTCCAGCGCCGTCAGTTGCGGGAAAAGATTGAACTGCTGAAACACCATGCCCGCTTCGCGACGCAGTTCGCGCACCTCGGCCTGGGTGCCGCGCACACTGAGCTGGCCAACCCGGATATCGCCTTCCTGGATGGTTTCCAGGGCGTTGATGCAGCGCAGGAAGGTACTTTTTCCCGAACCGGACGGCCCGACCACCACCACTACTTCGCCTTTTTCAATGCTCAGGCTGATGTCGTTCAAAATTGTATTGTCGCCAAATTTTTTGACGACATGTTCAAAGGTAACCATACTCATACGTTACGCATCCTGTGTTCCATGATTTTCAGGGCCAGTGCGATCAGGCCGTTCAAAATCAGGTAAATGACGGCGACTGCGCCCCAGATTTCCACCGCGCGAAAGTTGGCGGCCATGATTTCCTGCCCCTGACGGGTCAGCTCTGCCACGCCGATCACGATAAAGAGCGACGAGTCCTTCAGACTGATAATGCACTGGTTGCCCAACGCGGGGATCATGCGGCGAAACGCGACAGGCCAGATAATCTTGAGCAGAATTCTGTGAAAGGACAGGCCCATGGATTGCCCGGCCTCGAACAACCCCTTGGGAACGGACTGCAGCGCGCCGCGCACGATTTCTGCAATATACGCCCCGGAATTAATAATCAAGGTGGCAATGGCGGCCGACATGCCGTCAACGCGCAGGTCCATGAGCAACGGCAGGGCAAAATAGATGAACATCACCTGCACTACGATGGGCGTACCCCGCACCACCAGTACATAGAGCTGGGCCAGCAGGCTCAGAAGCGGGCCAAGAATGCCGGCAACCGGATTGCGACGAATGGTTTCGGCGCAAAACAAGGACGGAATGTAGGCCCTGATCACACCTGTGATAGCGCCGAGCAGCACCCCGCCAAAAAGCCCCCAGAATGTAATCTTGATTGTGACCCAGGTGCCTGCCATCAGGCTGGGCAGCGCGTCTTGAACAACCGAAAAGTCAAAATCCATGTGTTAGTCCTGTTTGAATATTGTGACCGCAAAAAGCAAAATCCGGTGACTGTATCCGCATGGAGACAATCACCGGATTGCTATTTCGGCGATGCAGCACCCGCAATGTATGGTCATACACGGGGAGCGCAGGCAATTACTTCACTGCCTGACCAAACCATTTGGTATAGATTTTGTCGTATTCGCCATTTTCTTTCAGTTTCTTGAGTGACGCGTTGACCTTCTCGACC
>JBOIGK010000293.1:0-4446 GCA_050742695.1 Advenella sp.
CTCATTCCCGACATCCATTCCCTGGGCTTGCAGGTCACCCAGGGCATGTACCTGACTACGCCGTTCTACTGGGACCTGGACGATGACACCCGCAAGTGGACCGCCGAATACAAAAAAATCACCAATCGCATACCGACCTACATTCAGGCAGGCACTTATTCGGCGGTCAGCAATTATCTTGCTGCAGTCGCCGCATTAAAAACCGATGATGCCGATGCGGTCATGAAACGATTCAAGACCGAACGCATCAAAGACTTTTTCGCCAAAGACGCCATCGTGCGTGCCGATGGCAGACTCACCAATCCGATGTACCTGATGCAGGTAAAAAAGCCGGACGAATCCAAAGCCCCCTGGGATTATTACCGGAAAGTTGAAACGCTTTCGCCCGATGATCTTTACGGAAAACTGGAAGACTCCGCCTGCAAACTGGTGCAACAATCTACAGGAGCGCAATCATGAGTACACCCAAAGTCATTATTACCATTGCCCCTACCGGTGGCATGGCCTATAAAAGCCAGAACCCGAACCTGCCTACGCAACCGCAGGAGATTGCAAACGACGTTTACGACTGCTATAACGCCGGAGCGAGCATTGTGGCGCTGCATGCACGCAATCCTGATGACGGCGCCACCTGCAATCCCGATATTTATTACGACATGAATACACGCATTCGCGCCAAATGCGACATTATCCTGAATAACTCCACCGGTGGTGGTGTCCATGGCGAGATGATCGGACAGAACGAAAACGGCATGTGGGAATTGCTTTGGGAAGAACGCATCAAAGGCATGGAGGCCGGCGCCGAAATGTGTACGCTGGACGCCACCACCATTATTGCCAGTTTCGATAACAAGGAAATTCTGATGAACACCGCACCCTCGCGCTGCCGCTTCCTGGCCGACGAGATGAAAAAGCGCGGCATCAAGCCCGAATGGGAAGTGTTCAGCCCCACGCATATTTTGCAGGACACAGCGACGCTGCTGGCGATGGGCGCCGATGAAGAACCGGCTTATGTCAATTTGGTCATGGGAGTCCACAGAGGTTTTCAGAACGCCATGCCCTACTCGCCGAAAAATCTGCAGTTCATGGTAGAGTGCCTGCCGCCCGGGACCATTTTCGGCGCCAGCGGTATCGGCCCGGCACAGTTGCCCTGCGCCATCAACTCTTTGCTGCTGGGTGGACATGTCCGGGTCGGACTAGAAGACAATCTTTATTACTCGCAAGGCCGGCTGGCCAGCAATATCGAATTGACCGAAAGAATTGTCCGGCTAGTGCGTGAAATGGGCTATGAGCCGGCAACGCCAAAAGAAGCCAGACAAATGCTCAATCTGCCACGACCTGGCGCGCCCGTCAGACCGACGTTTGCGCTGTGACCGCCGGCGCCGACTGACACCCTGTCCGAAAGACGCTGCAGGCGGCCGTGTTGCTACGCTCGGGGCGTTAAACAATCAGAGGCGTTCTGCTCAGTTGGTGAAGCGTTCGATGGCCAGCAAATAGGGCGCAGGATTCGCGCGATTAATGAACTCATATTTGAGCACCCGGTATTGCTCGGGCGACAGTTGTGCGACGAATGGCTCAAGCGCTTCTTTCTCGCTGGCACCTGCGGGATGGCCCCAGTAAATGGCAATGAGCAACAGCCCGCCAGGCGCCAGCAGTGTCAAGGCACTCCTGACAGCAGCCAGGGTGCTGCTGGCCTGCGTGGCACAGGATTTATCGGCGCCTGGCAGGTAGCCCAGATTAAAGACAATGGCACTGACCGGATCCGACACGTACTCGAGCATGCGGGCATGATTATCGTGAATCAGGGTGGCACGCGCTCGCAGATTTTCGCGGCTCAGACATGTGGCGGTGGCGGCCAGCGCCTCGCTCTGGATATCGAAAGCGTAGACATGTCCGGTATCCCCTACAAGCCGGGCAAGCGCTAGCGTGTCGTGCCCATTTCCCATCGTCGCATCAATGACGCGTGCCCCGGACACCACGTGGCCGGCAAGCAACATATGAACAAAGGCAACGGTCTTCAGTAGCGGCATGGTGTTTTTCCTGGTGCCTTGTGCTACGCAGTAGCAGGCAGCATCGAACCGACCGGCGCCAGTTCGCGCTGCATCAGCACCGCATCGCCGCCAAACGCCGGATCTGTGTTGCCGGTTGGGATCGCGACAAAGCCCAGTCGCGACCAATACCCTTGCGCGCCTTCGACCGCGATCAATATGGCGCGCGACAGGCCAAACTGCAGCCCCTGGTGCATCAGTTGCGATACAAGCTCATTGGCAATGCCCCGGCCCGCATAGGCTGTCGAAACCGCTACATCGTGCAGATAAAGCACATCGCAATCATGTTGCTGCGCAAGCGGACGGTTCCAGCAGGGTTGTAAATCCGAGCGCCAGGGATAGCCAAGTGCATAGGCGCATAGCGTATCGCCATCGGTAGCCGCAAGTGAAGTCCAGCCAGCCGGGACGGCGCCGATTTTGCTGGCCAGCACCTGCCCGCTTTCCAGCAGCGCCGGCGGATACACGCTGGCCTGCAATGCCAGCATCTGCGGCACGTCATCGGCATGCAGCGCCCGCATGTCGATGGACGACGGCCAGACACGGCCACGTTTTTCAATTGACATTATCATTCATTCGACATAATCAGCAGGCATGCGTCGTGTCGCGTGACACGACGCATCATGCCTGACTCCCAACATGGAGTGGTACATCACAGCCTTATTTTTTGTCCAGACTTTTCAGAATATCGATCAGATGGCTGTCGCGATAGCGCAGCAGCGATTCAAATGATTTATCTTCCCTTGCCTGTTGCGTGCCCTGGACCATACGCTCTCGTAACTCGGGAGTCATGCGCGGATTGCCCAGGTCATCCATCCAGGTTTCAATGGCCGGCTGCAAATGGTCGATCAGATGCGCCAGCCCTGCCCGGCCGCCAGCCAGATCAAAAACCATTTGCGGACCGAAGATGGCCCAACGCAGGCCCGGGCCCTTGCTCATGGCCGCGTCGATATCCTGCACGCTCGCCACGTTTTCGTTAACCAGATGCATGACCTCCCGCCACACCGCTGCCTGCAGTCGGTTGGCGATATGCCCGGCAATTTCCTTGTTCAGACGAATCGGATGCTTGCCTACGGCGCGATAAAATTGCAGCGTACGCTCGATGGTTTCTTCGGATGTCTGCTCGCCCCCGACCACTTCCACCAACGGAATCACATGAGGCGGATTAAATGGATGGCCCAGCACGCATCGTTGCGGATACCGGCACTGCGATTGCATGCGGCTGACCAGCAGACCCGAAGAGCTGGACGAAATAATAACGTGTTCGGGCAGCAACGCATCCATTTTTGCGAACAGCGATATTTTGAAGTCTTCGCGTTCCGGCGCATTTTCCTGCACGAAATCAACATTTTCCAGCGCCTTGTGCAAATCGGCCTCAAAGCGAAGATTATCCAGAAACGACTCATTCTTCACTTTGCCCAGTTCACGCAGGGTTTGCCAGGCCGAATCGATCAGCGTTCGGGTATTGGCCTCAACGTCGGGTGCCGGATCCGAGACCACCACGTGGTAGCCATGGGCAAGAAAAAGGGCAGCCCAGCTGCTGCCTATGGTTCCGGCGCCGATAATGGCGATTGTTTTGATGTTGCGATTGTCCATGACTGAATCTGTTATTTGTTTCGTATTTCAATAATAGTAAGAGAGACCACGGCATTGCTGTGCCCGAATCCATCAACGATCTTACGGCGCCCCGCTGCGAGCGCTTCGCCAACGCCTGCACGTGTTGCCATAAGACCGGACAAACGCTACCAGCTGCGTACGCGTCCGGTATCCATGTGTACGAACCCGTCTTTCGGGTAATAGCCAACGCCGCCCAGCGCAAGTTCCTTGGCCGCATCCCGCAATTCATCAAGCGGCACGCCTTTCAGACGCAGGTCCATGGCCTGTCCCACCATGTGCAGGCTGCGTTTGGCTACGCCTCCGCCACGCGTCTTGCGCAGACGTTCGTTGGTATGCGGGTCGCGATAGCCTGAAATGACTTCGATGGCGACATCGGTCTTGAGCGATGCCCTGACCTTGTTGATCAAGTCAAACAGCGTCGGATCCATATGTCCGACCACACCCGAATAATGGTCCCGCAAGAAACGGTTCAGCCGTTGCATCGCGGCGGGAATATAGGCGTCGCCGTTGGCGTAAGCCAGGGTGATTTTCTCATTGGTATGCAGATTGTCGAGCGAGATTTGCCTGAACCCGCCCCCCCCGATATTGGCGCGGGCGGTATTGGTGCCAACGGAGAACATGGCACCGGCAACAAGCAGAGAAGAAGAAGTTCTTAAAAACTGGCGGCGGTGTAACTGTGGTGGCGTAAACGTCATACCGTACTGGCTCCTGAAAATATTACGAGGCAGGTGGAATGTTACGTGAGGCGGCCATCTTCTTGATGGCATTGTCCAGAATCTTGTCC
>JBOIGK010000294.1:0-2009 GCA_050742695.1 Advenella sp.
ATGCTGCCCCGCTGAAATCAGCTCAAACAACAGGCTGGGCGCCTGGTCAAGCGCAATACCAAGAATCTGCGCAGTGGCCTCATTGGCGCCCAGGAAAAAAAAGCCTGCTATCGGAAGAACCGAACCCATGGCCTTGAAAGCAAAGACAAATCCGTCGGTCATATGCTCCGGACAAACATCAAGCATCTTGCGTGTACCCACTGTTGCCAGTGTGGCCAGCATCATCAGGATGAAGGCCACACCACCGACAAGACCGGCCGCATCGCCTCCGCGCAGGACGGGCAGGCCCGGTATCACTCTTGGCAGCGCCAGCAGGATAATCACCCCCAGAAAGGCCAGAGGAGTGAGCACGGCAAAGACCCGGGCCCAACCAATGATGCGTCGGTCTTCGACATGCTGAGCATCGTTGGGCGGCGTTTCGTAATCGACAGCGCGCGCCATCTCCGCCTTGTCGAAACTGCCTTGATGCTCCAGTTCCTCGTTTGAGCCATCGCTGGCACGGGCCTGCCACGCAACCAACAAGTCGGGATCGGGTTTACGAAAATGCTTACGGGCACAGAAAAAAGTGATTGCCAGGGCAACCACACCTGTGATCAGAGAAAGCACCAGCGCCTTGTCCGCCACTGCCTGGGCACTAACTGCAGCCCCTGCCGCCTTCGCACTGATACCTGGCGCAACGCCAATAACATAATCAGAAGAGAGCGCCATCCCCTGTCCCGTGATGGCAATAACCATCGCCCCCGTCAACGGTGGCAGGCCTGCGGCTATGGCAGCAGGAAGCAGAATGGCGGAAACAAGGGGAACCGCGGGAGTCGGCCAGAAGAAAAGGGAAATGGTGTAAGTCGACATCGCAATCACCAAAAAGGAGGCGTTCCCGCCTCGCATAATGCGGCGAAACGGTTCAACCATTCGGACATCGGCCTCTATCACCTTCAGCGAATTGAGCAAAGCGGTCATGAAGGTAATTACAAGAAAGATATTGAACAATTCCTTGGCGGCCACGAAACTTGCGGAGAAAATGCCAATTAACCCGCTGATCGGACTACCCGTAATAGCAGTTACCACCAGAAAAGTGCCAAGTACGGAGGGCACAACTACGTTGGCTCGCAAAAGCATTGTTACGATGATTACCAACACGCTTAATAAATATATCCAGTGCGATACATTCAAGACAACGTCAGATTGCATTAAGAAGCCTTATTCCCATACCAAAAAAACCGCTATGCCTGATCCAGCAATAGTTTTGATTTTAATTTAAAAAATTGTATACTGTATATTATCTTCAAAATTATTCATAACGCATACGCTGGTTTTCCCTATGTTGGTGACCTACTTATAAGTGGATATAAATCGTGCCACATCGACAAACGATACAGATACCTGCGTTACAAAAGCAATTTCCATGCCTATAAATGATCTGCTGCCGTTTACCAATCCAGGGCTCTATGCGCTCATGGGCCTACTCATATTTGGATCAGCCTTTGTGCAGGGTATCGGTGGAGTGGGTTTCACACTCGTTGCCGCTCCAGCAGCAGCAATCATGTGCCCTGAATTGGTGCCCGGCCCTTTACTGACGTTAGGCGGTTTTGTGACGTTATTGACCGCGGTAAGAGAACGACGCCACATATGGTGGTCTGCTGCCAGCTCTGCACTCATTGGGCGATTAGCCGGGACTGTGGTCGCTGTGTTCGCACTGCATCAATTGGCTCAACGACCACTTAACATTCTTTTTTCCGGTCTGATTATCGTCGCTGTAACCTTGACCATTGCAGGTCTGCAAGTTCAGGCAACCCACCTCAATACAATTGTAGCTGGTGTTATTTCTGGAATCATGGGCACGCTGACGTCTGTGGGCGCCCCGCCACTGGTCATCCTCCTGCAACGACACCGAGCGCCAGTGCTGCGCGCGACCATGGGCGCAATCTTGTTCTGTGGATCAGGCTTTTCTTTGTTGATTCTTGGGCTAATTGGCCACTACCGGTCGCACGAATTTTGGCTGAGTACGACAT
>JBOIGK010000295.1:0-2954 GCA_050742695.1 Advenella sp.
GTTCAGGACTTCTCCAGCTTTTTCTGGACTGAAGACGAAATCAACCACAGACTGGAACGCCTGATGCGTGAAGCCTATCGCGCGGTGTCCGAGGTGGCTAAGTACAACTCGGTTACATTGCGCACGGCAGCCTTCATTGTGGCGTGCTCCCGGATTCTGGAGTCGCGCGAGGTGCGTGGCCTGTATCCCTGTTTAACGGCAAACCGGTCGTGGCATTGCCATCGTTTCGCGGCCAATTAATTGTCCCTGCAACGTTAACATAAGCGTAGCAAACGCGCGCTCTTGTCTGGTGCGCGGGCGACATGCTACTATTTGAGCCATGCGGAGATGGCTATCCTCCCGGCATTGACCGAACTGCTGTCCCTCGGACAGATAATGATACCTGCGCAACCTTCTGCCTGCTGCTTGCACCCAGGCGCTGGAAACCGCAGGTATTTTTATGCCTGCACATTATTCAACTACCACGGAGTTACTCCATGCTGCAATCTCTGGTCATGATAAGCGCCGGCGCATCTTGCGGGGCAGTATTGCGATGGGCCCTTGGTCTGGCGTTGAATAATGCCCTGCATCCTATCGCAATGGGTACACTGGTCGCCAACTTGACTGGTGGTTACCTGATCGGCCTGGCATTAGGTGTGTTTGCCGTCTTTCCCTCATTTCCTGCGGAATGGCGATTGCTTATTGTGACCGGCTTTCTGGGTGGGCTCACAACATTCTCGTCGTTTTCGGCTGAAGTTACGATCCTGCTGCATCAGGGAAAAATCCAATGGGCCTTGCTGGAAATTGGTTTGCATGTGCTTGGTTCACTGCTGATGACGGCCCTGGGCCTGTATACCGTTACCGCGATCCATCGCTTGTATGAGTAACGATACCGGACAATTTTACTTGGCCACCGCTGGGGATCCGTGCCACTGTACGAGCAATGGCTGCAAAGTGGTGTGTAAGCCGGTGTCTGTATGGTCGGGGGCTGTGCAATTGCGCTTGTAATTGTGGGTGGATGGCCCTGTACTGGCCCGAGTTATGCAAAGAGCGCTGTGCCTGATCAGAGATGGCATAGCGGGCAACATATTTCTTGTTGACCCGCGTTTCGATCCTTATTCTTCAATCTACGCGAGGTAAAGGCGGCCTTACTTCTTGTCGTCGTCAATGCCGAACAAAATCTTCTTGGCTTCATCACTGTTCGGCGGCTGTCCGGGATTGACCCGATCTATCACCGCATAAGCACGCTTGGTCGCCGGGCGTGCGGCAATCGCTTCAAACCAGCGCTTCAAATTTGGGAAGTCGTCCAGATTCTGCATTTGGCGCTCATGCGGTACCACCCAAGGGTAACAGGCCATGTCGGCGATGGAGTAGTCGCCAACAATAAACTCGCGATCCTGAAGACGGCGATCCAGCACGCCGTATAATCTGCCCGTTTCCTTGACATAGCGGGCAATGGCGTAGTCGATTTTTTCCGGTGCGTACTGGCCAAAGTGATGGTTTTGGCCAGCCATGGGTCCTAGCCCGCCCATTTGCCAGTTCAGCCACTCCAGCGTCTGGGTTCTGGCGCGCAGGTCAGCAGGCATGAATTTGCCGGTTTTTTCGGCCAGGTATTGCAATATGGCGCCCGATTCAAAGACCGGGATCGCGTCGCCGCGATCGTTGGGGTTATTGTCCACAATGGCCGGAATACGATTGTTTGGCGCAATCTTCAGAAATTCGGGCGCAAATTGATCGCCTTTGCCGATATTGATGGGATGGATGGTGTATTCAAGTCCGGCTTCTTCAAGAAACAGGGTGATTTTGTGTCCGTTGGGCGTAGTCCAGTAATAGAGATCAATCATTTCAATGCGTCCTTGATGTCCTGTTCAATGTCCTGCGGTTTTACCGTTGGTGCGTAACGATGTAGAACCTGGCCATCGCGGCCGACCAGAAATTTTGTGAAGTTCCACTTGATCGATTGTATACCCAGCAGCCCCGGTTTTTCTTTCTTGAGCCAGACAAAAACCGGATGGGTCTGCGGCCCATTGACCTCGGTCTTGCGGGCAAGCGCAAATGTCACGCCGAAGTTGAGCTCACAAAAATCCTGAATTTGCTGGTCGGTTCCGGGTTCCTGGCTACCAAACTGGTTGCAGGGAAAACCCAGCACCACCAGCCCTTGGTCGTGGTACTGCTCATGCAAACGTTGCAGGCCGGTGTACTGCGGCGTAAAGCCGCAACGGGAAGCGACATTCACCACCAGCACGACTTTGTCTTGCAAGGATGACAACGGCAATTGACTGCCATCCTGCAACGTGACGTTCATTGAATAGAAATCGCTCATTGCTTTTCCCTCTCGATATCGATCACCGGTGGTGCGGGTGAGGTGGTGGCGCAGCCGATAGAGGCGGCGACGATGAAAGCGATCGCCAGCCACTGGGCCAGCGTAAGCTGTTCATGTAGTATAACCAGTCCGGCCAGTGCACCCATGGCCGGCTCCAGGCTAAGCAATATACTCATGGTTTTGCGCGGGAGCGAGCGCAGAGAAATCATTTCCAGGGAATAGGGCACTGCACTGGACAAAATGGCAACCAGCAACCCCGAAATCATGAAAGCAGGTGTAAGCAGCGTGGCACCACTATGGGCAATACCAAACGGCAAAACGAACATGGCCGCCACTGTGATTCCCAGCGAGGTTGCCTGACCGGGATGAATATTACGCGTGCGCTGTCCGAAAACAATATACAACGCCCAGAATACGCCAGCGCCAATGGCAAACATCAGGCCTACCGGATCAATGGCAGATACGTCCTGCTGCGATTGCGGAATCAGTAAATAGAGCCCCAGCGCTACAAAACCGATCCACAGGAAATCAATTTTCCGGCGCGAGGAAAAAATGGCCAGCGATAACGGCCCCAGAAATTCTATGGCAATACACAGGCCCAGCGGAACCGTACGGATAGCCATATAAAACAGGAAATTGATCAGCCCCAGGC
>JBOIGK010000296.1:0-5556 GCA_050742695.1 Advenella sp.
CTGAGCCATACGCTTATTTCAGGTTTGCTGGTGCCCATTGGCCTGAATATGGCGTTCATGGCCAGTGACGTATGGAAGGAAAATGAAAAAGGACAGGCGGCCACCGAGCAGGAGGCCGGCGCAGTGTACGATGCGTTCAGGGTGCTCAAGCACATGCCCGAGCAGATCAATGCAGACCTGCGCACCCGTCTGCTGGCATATGTAAACGCCGCAGTTCAGGATGAATGGCCCCGCATGGGACATGACCAGATCAGCGAGCAGACCGAATCGGCACTGGATGTGCTGACCATCAACGCAGCCAAAACCGCCATCGAGGTCCGCGATGACCCCTATGTCAGCTCGCAGATGGCACTGCTCAATACGTATCTGAAACAAGTTCGGGAAGCCCGCGATGACCGGCTCAATGTTGCAAACTATCACATCAATATGCAGAAATGGCTGGTGTTGCTGATTCTTCTGAGCGTCTGCATGTATGTGATATACGATATTCACTATCACACCCGTCATGAACTGCGCAAGGCCGTGGTGCTCATTTCACTGAGTTTCGCCAGTATCTCGTTCCTCATTCTGGTCAACGACCGGCCATTTACCGGCAGCAGCATTATTGAACCGGAACATCTGCGTCAAATCCAAAAGACACAGTTTCAGTAAACTGAATACGGCACCGAAGAAAACCCCCTACAATGAAAATGACTCAATCCCTTCAACCAACCGGAACAAGAGATAACGTGGACAACGCAAGCACAGACAAAAATGAAATGCAGCAGGACATCCGCCTGCTGGGCAGGATCCTTGGGGCCGCCATTCGCGAATCGGAAGGCCAGCCGATTTTTGACATCATTGAGACTGTGCGCCGCGCTGCGGTACGCTTCAAGCGTGAGGGAATTCAGGAGGAACGCGATACGATGATCGACAGGCTGACGGCCCTGTCCGATGACCAGGCCAACACCCTGTCGCGTGCCTTCAGCTATTTCCTGCACCTGGCCAACCTGGCCGAAGATCGCGACCAGCAAAAGCGCCAGCGCCGCCGCTTGCTGAGCAGCAGCGACGCCCAGATCGGCACGCTGGGACACACGCTGGCAGAACTGGAACGCCATGGCGTGCAGCGTGGCCAGGTTCGCGATTTTCTGGCAAAAACCATGATAGTCCCGGTTCTGACGGCTCACCCTACGGAAGTGCAACGCAAAAGCACGCTGGATCTGCATCGACACATCAGTTACTGCCTGGTGGCCATTGACAGCCGCTTGACCGAAGAAGAAAGCCATCAACTGGCGCTGGAGCTGACCGGCTATATCAAAACGCTCTGGCTGACGCGCATGCTGCGTTTTAACAAACTGACGGTCAATGACGAAATTGAAAATGCGGTGGCCTATTTCAGCACTACCTTCCTGAAAGCCATTCCCAACCTGTACACCACATTCGCACGCAATCTGGGTGCGCTACCGGACAATGCGGCACTGGTGCCGACCTTCCTGAAAATGGGTTCGTGGATTGGCGGCGACCGCGACGGCAATCCCAATGTGAACGCCGACACGCTCACGCATGCGATGAACCGCCATGCCACCACGCTGTTCGAATACTACCTGGCGCAGGTGCATCTGCTGGGTTCCGAACTGTCGCTGAGCACCTCGCTGACGCAGGTCTCGCCGGAACTGGCCAGCCTGTCGGAAATCAGCCCGGACCAGTCCCGCCACCGGCTGGATGAGCCCTATCGCCGCGCATTGATCGGCGTGTACGCCCGCCTGGCTGCAACGGCAAAACATCTGACCGCCCATGATCTGGCCCTGCGCAATACAGTAGCAGCCGATCCCTATGACGAGCCGGCCGAATTTGCGGCAGATCTGGCGGTCATTGCCCGATCGCTCTGCGATAATCATGCCGGCGCCGTCGTGCCCTTGCGTTTGCAGGAGCTGCAACAGGCCGTCGCCGTGTTTGGATTTCACCTGGCAGCGCTTGATCTGCGGCAAAGCTCGGATGTACACGAACGCATTCTGACCGAACTGTATCAGCGTGCGGCCATCAAGCATAACGGTCAGCCGGTTCAATATGACCAGTTGGATGAAGAACAGAAAATTGCCGTGCTGCTGGCCGAACTGGACGATAGCCGTCCCCTGGTCTCGCCCTGGCAGCAGTACAGTGACGAAACCCGCAAGGAACTGGCTATTTTGCAGGCGGCCGCTTCCGTGCGGCGCCATTACGGACACAATGCGATTACCCAGTATATTGTGTCCCATACAGAAACGCTCAGCGATCTGCTGGAAGTCTTGGTCTTACAACAGGAAACCGGACTGATTTCGCAACAGCGCGATGACGCGGGTCAACGCATGCCCGTGACACCCGGCGATGGTCTGATTGTCGTGCCACTCTTTGAAACCATTCCCGACCTGGAGGCCGGCCCGGCCATTATGGACCGCTGGCTGTCGCTGCCACAGGTGCGCGAGCGTGTCACCCATGCCCAGGACAACGTCCAGGAAGTCATGCTGGGCTATTCAGACAGCAACAAGGATGGCGGCTACCTGACCTCCAACTGGTCTTTATATAACGCCGAATTGCAACTGCTTGAGGTATTCCGCCGTCATGGCGTACGGTTGCGCCTGTTTCACGGCCGCGGCGGTTCTGTCGGCCGAGGTGGCGGCTCCAGCTTCGATGCGATCCTGGCGCAGCCGCCGGGTACAGTCGACGGACAAATCCGGCTGACCGAACAGGGAGAGGTGATCCAGAGCAAATACAAAAATGCCGAAAGCGGACGCTTCAATCTGGAATTGCTTGTTTCGGCAACGCTATTGAGCAGCCTGGCGCCGCATGAGGAAACGCGCAAGGATGCCGACACGATGCAGCGCTATACACAGGCCATGGCGTGGCTGTCCGATGCCGCCCAGCACGCCTATCGTCGGCTGGTGTATGACACCCCGGGCTTTGTCGATTATTTTTTTGCAGCCACGCCCATCAATGAAATTGCAGGCTTAAATATCGGCTCGCGTCCTGCCTCGCGCAAAAAAGGACAGCGCATCGAAGATCTGCGCGCTATCCCCTGGGGCTTTTCCTGGGCTCAATGCCGGCTGATGATTACCGGTTGGTATGGCGTGGGCACGGCAATCGATTCGTTCATCCGCCTGGGTACCGGCAAGGACGACGGCAGCACCCAGCAATCACGTACGCAATTGCTGCGCGATATGGCCGAACACTGGCCGTTTTTCCAGACCGTGCTGTCCAATATGGAAATGGTCCTGGCCAAAACCGATATGGACATCGGACGCCAGTATAGCGAACTGGTTGCGGACCAGGAGATACGCCACAGCATTTTCGGGATGATCGAACAGGAGTTCGGATTAACACGTGATGCCTTGTACAGCATCAAACAGCAGGATCTGCTGGCGGACAATCCCACCCTGAAAGCCGCCTTGCAAGAGCGCTTTGCCTATACCGATCCGTTGAACTATCTGCAGGTCGAAGTCATTCGGCGCCAGCGTGCGCTGGAGGACGCTCAGCAAGAGCCGTCCAAGCTCGAACAGATGCGCAGCCAGCGCACTATCCATCTGACCATCAACGGCATCGCCACCGGCCTGCGCAATTCGGGTTAATCCAGGCAGGCGGCAGGCGCTACGGCGCCGCCGCTTACCTGCATCCGGATCGCTACAGTACTTTAGTAAACAGGCTGCGACGGCTGATGACTTTGCCAGCCACCATAAAGACGCCATCACCGGTATAGTGCAGCGTTTCCGGGTGTGCCGGCCGGGCGGCGACATGCGCCTTCACAATCTCGAAGATGAAGTAATTATATTTTTCGACCAGCACATCGTCATGCAGTTTGCATTCGAATGCCGCATGACATTGCTCGATAATCGGCGCGCTCACCCGTTCTGCCGGGCTGGCGGTCAGGCCAAATTCGGCAAATTTGTCCACCTCGCTGCCACTGCAATTGCCAATGCGACAGACAATATCAGTGAGTGCAGTGGTAGGCAAATTGATGACGCATTCTCCACTGTTGCGGATCATATCGAAACTGTGATTGCCAGATGAAATCAAGCAGCCGAACAATGACGGTGCAAACTCCAGAATGCAATGCCAGCCCATGGTCATGATATTGTGACGACCCTGCCAGTGCGATGAGACCAGCACAATGGGTCCCGGTTCAAGGTAGCGGCGCGCCTGGCTCACCGGAAAGTCCATTTTGCGTGGTTTGCTCAGGCGCCTTTTGATTGCCGGGCCGCCATGTGAGCTGTTGCCTGCATCCAGTGCCGCAGGATCGGTTCTCTTACCGCTGCGCCCGGACTGATCTGCGGCCCGCCTGCGCGGCGGGCGCGTTGCCTTGCTATCGGCTTTCCCGCTATCTGCTGCTTTGTCTGGCTTGGTCATAAGTGTCTCTCCTGGTTTGTGAATACAACAGGAAAATGCGCAACAACAGTGACGGCCTGTGCAAAGAAAAATGGCCGGATCAACCGGCCGCATGCATGCTTCGCTTTATTTCATCAGCTGACTGATGTCGCGCACTGCGCCACGATCGGCCGAGGTAGCCATCGCGGCATAGGCTTTGAGCGCCTGTGATACGTAACGCTCGCGATGCACCGGATGCCAGGCGCTTTGACCGCGATTTTCCATCTCGGCACGACGACGCGTAAGTTCGGTTTCATCCACCGCCAGGTTAATTGTACGGTTTGGAATATCGATCTCGATCACGTCATCGTCATGCACCAGGCCAATGGTGCCCCCTTCTGCCGCTTCCGGTGAGGCATGGCCGATGACCAGGCCCGAAGAGCCGCCCGAGAAACGGCCGTCGGTCAGCAACGCCGCCTTGGCGCCTAATCCCTTGGACTTGAGGTATGACGTGGGGTACAGCATTTCCTGCATGCCCGGCCCCCCTTTGGGTCCTTCGTAGCGAATAATGACAACGTGGCCTTCTTTTACCTTGCCACCCAGGATGCCTTCAGTCGCATCTTCCTGACTTTCGAACACAATGGCCCGGCCGGTGAACTTCAGGATACTTTCATCCACACCTGCGGTTTTGACGATACAGCCATTTTCCGCCAGATTACCGTACAGTACGGCAAGACCGCCATCCTGCGAATAGGCATGGGCCTTGTCACGGATACAGCCTTCGGCGCGGTCCAGATCCAGTTCGGCAAACTGTCGATCCTGGCTGAAGGCCACCTGGGTGGGCACCCCTCCGGGAGAGGCTTTGAAGAACGTCTTGATCTCTTCCGTGGCATGACCGCTGTTGACATCCCACTGCTCAATGGCCTTGCCCAGCGTGTCGCTGTGCGCATTACCGGCATTCAGATCCAGCAGGCCAGCGCGACTGAGTTCGCCCAGAATGGCGATCACGCCGCCGGCACGATGCACATCTTCGATATGGAATTTGTTGGTTGCTGGCGCCACTTTGCAGACACATGGCACATGACGCGATATACGGTCAATATCAGCCATAGTAAAATCAACCCCGGCTTCCTGGGCAGCAGCCAGCAAATGCAGCACTGTGTTGGTGGAACCGCCCATGGCCACATCCAGTGTCATGGCGTTTTCGAAAGCCGCCTTGGTCGCGATGGAACGCGGCAATAC
>JBOIGK010000297.1:0-1694 GCA_050742695.1 Advenella sp.
GGCCAAGCGATAGCACTGCATAAAAAGAGCCGTTGACCAGGCCCAGAAGAATCTGGCCCAGAAAAGCAGCAAGGGGTATGCCAAAAATGGTAATCATATTTCAACGACTGCGTCAGTTTAAATAACATTCATGAATCCGGCAGACGCCCGATCGGCGCGCCTGCCAGGATAGGCCTGCAGGATCAGAGCTTGCAGGTCGATTCGCTTTCCGGTCCATAGGCTACCTCGCCCGGGACTTTTTCTACAACCTTATAATAATCCCAAGGTCCTTTGGATTCTTCCGGTGTTTTCACCTGCATCAGATACATGTCATGCACCACCAGGCCGTCCTTGCGGGTCACGCCGTTTTTCATGAACATGTTGTTGATCTTGTTGGACTTGAACCATTTGATGATTTCATCACCGCTATCGGTTTTGGTTTCTGCCACGGCTTTCAGATAGGTACCCACTGCGGCATAGTCTCCGGCCTGAAGGAAAGAGGGTTTGCGTTTGACCCGATCTTCGAATTTCTTGGACCAGGCGCGTGACTCATCGTCCTGATCCCAGTACCAGGAGGAAGTCAGGTACAGGCCTTGTGTGGTTTTCAGACCAAGCGAGTGAACGTCGTTGATGAACACGAGCAGCCCGG
Source organism: Advenella sp. (assembly GCA_050742695.1). Taxonomy (GTDB): domain Bacteria; phylum Pseudomonadota; class Gammaproteobacteria; order Burkholderiales; family Burkholderiaceae_B; genus Advenella. Next base: position 629 of record JBOIGK010000297.1, read on the forward strand.
CCGGCTTGATGGCAGGGAAGACCCCGAATTCGCTGCCGGCTTTCATGGAGTTGATGAAGTCGCCACCCGCATTGGCCAGGCCCATAATTTGTGCGCCGGAAGATTGCGCCTGCAACATGTAGGAAGAAAAGTCCGTCGTGCCAAGCGGCACCTTGACCGAACCCACGACTTCACCCTTGTTGGCCTTGACTACCGTAGTGGTGTCGGCCTCAAGCGCGTGACCGAAAGCGTAATCGGCGGTCAGGAAAAACCATTTTGTTCCGCCCTGTTTGACCACGGCGCCACCAGTTACATTGGCCAGCGCCTTGGTGTTGTAGGCGTAGTGAATCGTGTAGGGCGTACAGTTGGCATTGGTCAGTGCTGTAGTGCCGGGGCCAATGGCAATATAGGGCACTTTCTTGCCGGCGGCAACGGCTGCCGAAGCCAGCGCGGTAGCTGAATTGGTGCCGCCGATAATCATATCTACCTTGTCCTGGTCAATCCATTGCCGGACCCGAGCCGAAGCCACGTCAGCCTTGTTCTGGTGGTCGGCACTGAGCAATTCGATTTTTTTGCCGTCGACCACGCCACCGGCGTCTTCGATGGCCATTTTGATCGCTTCCACACCGCCCTTGCCGTCGATATCGGAATAAACGCCCGACATATCGGTAATGAAACCGATACGGATGACGTCATCAGAAATGCCCGCTGCCATGGCCTGGGTGCCCAGCGAAGCCAGAGCAAGCGCACAAAGTGTTTTTGTGAGTCTCATCGTTACTCTCCAATAGATATGATTAATTGTTGTTAATTGATGCGTTAAACGCCAAGCAGCTCGTTTAAAGTATCCTGTTTTGCAGTCAGTTGTGCAGCCGGAAATGCTTCTACGATTTCGCCGTGTTCCATGACATAGAAATGATCAGCCAGGGGCGCGGCAAAGTGGAAATTCTGTTCGACCATGATGATGGTCAGCCCCTTTTGCTTGAGCGTGGTAATCATGCGGGCCAACGCCTGCACAATGACCGGAGCCAGTCCTTCGGAAATTTCGTCCAGCAAAAGGATATCGGCGCCGGTGCGCAGGATACGCGCC
>JBOIGK010000298.1:0-3068 GCA_050742695.1 Advenella sp.
ACGGACGGCATTCTCGCGGCCGCTCTGGTCCATTTTCTGGTTTTACTTGCTATTGAACGGTTGCCATGCCCGCTCGTTTGATGACGGCCCGCCATTTTTGCGTATCAGATTGAATCAGATCGGAGAATGCTTCGGGTGAACTGCCAATTGCTTCGCCGCCGATTGTTGCCATGATCTTTTGCTTGACCTTGGGATCAATCACAATGTCGTGGATCGTTGCGCTCAAACGGTTTATGACTTTTGATGGCGTGCCCCTGGGGGCAATTAATCCATACCATACCGAAGCTTCGTAGCCGGGAAGGTTTCCGGCTTCGGCTACGGTTGGGATTTCAGGGTGACCTGAAAGGCGTTGTTTTGATGTTACTCCAAGAATACGCACTTTTCCCGTTTCGGAAAACGGCAACAGGTCATTGCCGAAGACGACCTGGATAATGCCGGAGGACAGATCTGTGTTGCGCGCTGATGTGGCTTTATATGGGATCTGAAGCATATTGATATTGGCCATGTCATTAAACAACTCTCCGGCCAGATGTGATGAGGTGCCGTTTCCGGACGAACCATAGTTCAGCTTTCCTGGTTTCTGTTTGGCCATTTTTATCAGCTCTTGTACCGAAGTGACGGGCAGGTTGACATTGGTGCCAAGAAAGAAAGGCGTTGAGGCCACAACGGTTATCGGCGCGAAGTCTTTGATGGCGTCATATTTGAGCGCGGGCATGATGGTTGGATTGATCGATAAGGTGGTTACTGTTGCCATCAGTATCGTGTATCCATCAGCAGGCGCCCGGGCGACATATTCGGCTGCCAGTGCCGTGCTGGCACCAGGACGGTTTTCGACCACTATCGGCTGCCCAAGCTTGTGGCCCAGTTGCTCGGCCACGATGCGCGAGAGGGTGTCGGCCGCCCCGCCAGCGGCATGTGCAGATACCAGTCGGATGGGTTTGGTTGGATAATCTTGTCCAAGAACAATACTTGAGCTGGTGGCCAAAATGGCTGCTACGGCTAATTTGGGGATGTTCGACATGATCCGGCTGGGTGCTTTATGTTGATTGCGCATTGGTCTTCGATTCTCCAGTGAGTAACTGCGTTTTTTAATAACAGCGCTGATTTTTCATCCATATACCATGGGCTTTATTACTTAGTTATGGTAGGGACCACTGGGTTGAGCTGCAAACGAATTTTATGCAGTGGCTTGTCAGTTTTTTGCATACGGCCGGAAATAATGCGAGGTAACGAGTTATCTGTCTGGCCCGAAGTCCTGTGGTGTACGCCGTTTCGAGGATAGGTTGTTGTGGGTAGCATTACCCGATAGTGAATATCTAACCGATATTCGGAGTGGCCTAATCCGGTGGCCAAGCATTGTTTTGCCTGGTGTATCTACGTACTGATAGCGGGAATGAGTAACGGCATAACAACCGCCACGCATCGAATACTTGTGCCGCGACATCAATGTCAACAACTTTCTAAGGGTTTCTACGAGCTAGATTTCGATATTCATTGCTGTTAGGATTGCCTCTAAAGTGGTATATACCACTTGGAAAATAGAATATCTTAATTATTGTGAATTATCACAACGAGCTTACGTATAGGAACTGGATCATGACTTTTCTGGCACGCAGTTTACGGTATGGCATAGCTTCACTGCTAATTGGGTTGATTGGAACCCTGAGTGCCGGGCAGGCATACGCAGACTCAATACGTGTGGGCTCAAAAAATTTTACGGAACAACATGTCTTGGCGGAGATCTACGCTCAGGCATTCGAGGCCGAAGGCATAAAGGTACAACGCAAGCTTAATCTTGGGGGCACCCTTATCGCTCATCGGGCCTTGCTGGAAAATCAGATTGATTTCTATCCGGAATACACCGGTACCATGCTGCTGGCGGTGCTCAAGGAAAAGGTTATGACCGAACCCGATGCTGTGTACAAACGGGTCGAGCAAGCTTATGCGGCGCTGAATCTGGCTGTTCTCGATCAGGCCCAGATCAACAATACTTACGTATTGGTCATGATGCCCGCACAGGCCAAAAAGAATAACGTCGCTACACTATCGGACTTGGCTACACATTCGGATGAATGGATACTTGGCGCGGGGCCTGAGTTTCGTGATCGCGAAGACGGAATTCCAGGACTGAAGCAAACGTACGGCATGAATTTCAAAAATGACCAACAACTTGCGATAGGTCTGCGTTATCGAGCACTGAAGGACAATCAGGTGCAGGTCGTCAATGGCTACGCTACCGACGGCATGATCAGCGCCATGGGGCTAATCAGGTTGAAAGACGATAAGCAACTTTGGCCGCCGTATTTCGTAGTGCCAGTCGTTCGCGAAGATGTTATTAAGAAAAACCCACGAATCGCTGAAGTGGCCAATAAAGTCAGTGCCATGCTGAATGATGAAATCATGTCGCATTTGAACTATCTGGTTGATGGCGAAAAACAGGAGCCGGCGGATGTCGCTCACGATTTTCTCAAGTTCAAGGGAATAACGAAATAAGCTCATTGGCGCCCAACATCCTGTATATCAAAGGAGTCTCATATTGCACCAGTCCCAGCCCCCCTTCATATTGGGCAGTCACGATTTGCGGATCGAGGATGTATTGCAGGTCATGCGCAAGCGGTCTTTCGTTACAGTCGGGCCTGACGTTGCGGCACGGCTCGATAAGGCGCGCCTCGTGGTAGATAGGTACATCAAATCTGGCCAGCCGGCATATGGTCTGACGACGGCATTGGGGGCTAATGTGGGCAAACCGATTGCGCCGTCGGAACTTCGGGATTATCAAACGCGCGCCATTGTTGCACGCAGCGTTGGGATGGGCGAGGCCGCGTCCGAAGAACTTGTGCGTGGTCTGTTGTTTTCACGGTTAGCGAGCCTGAGCGTAGGAAAGTCTGGTATTTCCTCTGGTGTCTTTCATGCTCTTCTTGCACTGCTCAATTCGGGCATCTGTCCTGTTGTTCCGCGCATCGGTTCGATTGGCGTTGCGGATTTACCGGCCATGTCGCATGCCATGCTGGTGCTTCTTGGGCAAGGTAGGGCACGAGTCGACGGACAAGAAATGGCTGGGGATGAGG
>JBOIGK010000299.1:0-3574 GCA_050742695.1 Advenella sp.
AGAACCTGCTTGGACATCTCCCGGTCTGCCAGTCCACCGCAACGGTGAATAAGGCGGTCCGCGAGCGTGGATTTGCCGTGGTCAATATGGGCAATAATCGAGAAATTACGTATATGTTGCATAAAAAGCGCAAAAATGCAGTGCTGGCGCAGACTCGAAAAGAGTACGCACGCCTGTACCACCACAGTAAGGATGCCTGCGGCATCGGGAATGGTTTGGCTGCAGAGCCTGTACCCGGACTGTGGCCTGGCTCGGACGTATCGCGAGCTGGCCTGTCACAGCGGTTCAGACTCAAAAAAAGGGGCGCATGAAGCGCCCCTTGGCCTGCATGTCGTATTGTAGCCTTATTTTGCAGGTGTTACAGGTACCCACTGCGTTAAATTGTCACGCCGTACCAGCAGGGCCGCCGCCTTGCCTTTTTCCAGCTTGCCCACGATTTCGCGGAAATGCTGGACATCCTTCACATCCTGGTTGTTCAGCGCGAGAATCACGTCCCCCGGCTGGATGCTGGCTTCCAGCGCGGAGCCCTTGACGTCCTTGACCAGTACACCGCCCTTGATGCGCATGCGGCTTTGCAGCGAAGACGGAACGGCTTCCACAACCAGGCCCAGGCGATCGGCACTGCCTGCGTGCTCCTGGGGCTCGTTGCTATTGGCGGTATCGGACGGCGAGTTTGGGATTTCTGCAATCTTGACCTTCAATGTCTCGTATTTACCACGGCGCCAGACTTCCAGCGAGGAGTCTGATTCGGGCTTGGTCTGTCCGACCAGACGTGGCAAATCGGACCATTTTTTCACCTCTGAATCGTTGAACTTGGTGATGACATCGCCTGCCTGAACACCGGCCTTGTCAGCGGGGCCACCCTGCTCGACATTGCTGACCAGTGCACCGGCAGCCTTGGGCAGACCAATGGCCTTGGCGACCTCTTCGCTTACTTCGCCAATCTGCACGCCAATGCGACCACGAGTAACCTTGCCGGTAGCCTTGAGCTGTTCAACCACACGCATGGCTTCGTCTATCGGGATGGACAGTGAAATACCCATGAACCCGCCACTTTGCGAGATGATCTGTGAGTTGATACCAACCACTTCGCCGGACAGATTGATCAGCGGTCCGCCGGAGTTGCCGGGATTGACCGCGACATCGGTCTGGATAAACGGCAAGTATTCACCCGTATCGCGATTGATGGCGCTCACGATACCAGAGGTAACCGTAGAATCCAGGCCAAAGGGCGATCCGATAGCCAGGACCCACTGCCCTTTTTTCAGCGTATTGGAATCGCCTATTTTCAGCACGGGCAGGTTTTCTGCCTGAATCTTGATCAGCGCGATATCGGTGCGCTTGTCGGTACCGATCACTTTGGCCTGATATTCGCGACCATCGTTCATGGTTACCGTGATTTTTGAAGCGCCATCGACCACGTGATTGTTGGTCATGACGTAGCCGTCTTTGGAGATAATAAATCCCGATCCCACGCCGCGTGGAACGCTGCGCTCTTCGCCTTCGCCGCGAGGCGAGCGGTCCGAACGCGGATCACGATCGCGTGGCGGCACAAAATCAGGACCAAAGAAAAAGCGGAACAGGTCCTCGGGGCTGTCGCCCGGGCCAAAGCCCTGCGTCGGCCGCGACGATACTTTTTCCATGGTGCGAATGTTGACCACGGCATTTTCGGTAGCCGCCACAATAGAGGTAAAGTCAGGCAGCGCCGTGACGGCGGTCGAAGTTGGCACCGGAGCCGCAGGCGCATTCTGCGCCATGCCGGTATGCGGTAGCAACACAGTCGCACTGCCCAGCCCGATCATTGCCGCGACGATAGCGGTCTGTAGCGGTTTTTTGACCTTGTTATTCATGAGTAGCCCTTTTCAGTATTTACTGTTTTGAAACAGGTTGAATGAATTTTGTAGAAACGGCCAGGTCTTTGAGTGTCGTCAGTGGGATCGCGCCGATGGCGGTAAGCCAGTAATCGTCGATCCGCTGGCGGAATACATTCATCGAACCAACCCTGGCATCCCCTTGATTGTTAAAGGTTTTTTCAGAATCCTTTACTTTCTGGATAAATACCGAGATGGAAGATAGACCGTCTGTAAGTATTAGTTGCTTTACGTTCTCTTTAGTTCCTTTCGGACGAACGATGCTCATGATGGGTGCAAAGCCTGCAGGATACCGAATTCGCCAGCCTTCCAGCGTCAGATCCACTGCCACGGGCTTGTGCTCCACCCGCTTCCATTGGGCATAATCAAATGCGGATTTCAGATTGGCCGTGTCTACATTGCTGCCCACCGACAGACCCGTGAACGTCACCTGTTCAATCACGGTGCCCTGCTCATTGATGGTCTGCGACTTGAGTAACAGCCGGGATTTTTCATCAGCGCAAAAGCGATAGCCATAGCGGTCCTGGACCCGCGGCTGTACTTCAATCATGTCGCAGGGACGGCCAGCAACGCGCGTGCTGCCATTCTGTGCCCGGATATCGTAATATTTTTCAAGATTGTCGATCGGGCCAAGCAATAACGCAGGAAAACGATCCTTGCGCGGCTTGTCCACGATCACCATTTTGCGGGCGGGTATCAGGCTTTCCACAACGTTGTTGTTGCGCAGGTATTCCTGGGCATCACCATCGAGCACCTCCAGGCGCTCCTTGACGCCTTCGCCGTCGACCACATGCGTTACCCTTGAGGTAATCATCACATTGCCCTGCTGATACAGGAACGTACCACTGTAGTCCGTCGATTCCGCCGCTTTCTGGATCTGCATGAGCAACTGCGCAGGCGAGGCGGCATATACCGGCAGACAGGGGGTGATGGCCCAGCATACGGCCAGCATGACGCTATGGGAACGTCGGCAAGTCAAACGCAGCCTGTCCTGTCCGATCACTGCACATCCCCGATTTCATAAGAAACCCGGCGAACCGGATAGGCGCCTACCATTTGGCTGTGCGCGGCAACGTAATCTTGAAAGTCGTTCTGCGGGATATCGGCCGGCGCCGCCGATTGGCTGGCGGCGAGCGTTGGCGGCGCAGGTGGCGCCACGTCCCCCTGGAAAGGATCATTGAACCATACCAGTGCCGCCACGGCCGCTGCTGCAGCAATGCCGGAGGCGCCCCAGCGTACATAGCCACGGGCCGGCACGACATGATGGGTCGCCTCGGCCGCGATCAACTTGCTGATACGGGCATTGAACAGATCGGAAGGCTTGATGGCCAGATGCTCGTTGCGCATCACGTCGCCGATCAGATGATAGGTATCCCAGGTCTGGCGACCATAGGGTGTATCAATTCTGGACGCGTCAAAGGCATCGCATTCGCCATCCACCATTTCGGAGATGGTTTCGTTCCAGTCAATCGCAGTAGGAGTTCGTGTGTTTTCCATGTGTATTCCTTACCAGCGGCGATCCATGGCCTGTCCCAGGACAGGTTTGAGCTTCGCCGCAATGGCTTCCCGTGCACGGAATATACGAGAGCGTACCGTACCAACCGGGCAGGCCATAGCCTGTGCTATTTCTTCGTAACTCAGGCCTTCCAGTTCTCTTAGCACAATTGCCATGCGCAGGTCTTCGGGCAATGTTTCAATTGCAT
>JBOIGK010000300.1:0-6410 GCA_050742695.1 Advenella sp.
GCTCGAAGCTGCCGCGATGCTTGACCGGATCCGGGCCGAAAACCAGGAACTGCCGGCAGATATCGACCATGAACGCCTGAAGCAGAACGTATTGGACGAAGTGATCGGGCTCGGGCCGCTGGAGCCCTTGTTGGCAGACCCGGCCATAACCGAAATCATGGTGAATCGCTACGACGAACTGTTCATAGAAAAGGCCGGACGACTGATCCGCTATAACGGCACATTCAGCAGCGAAAAATCGGTGCTTGGAGTCATCGAGCGCATTGTGACGCCTTTGGGGCGCCGGATCGACGAAAGCTCGCCAATGGTCGATGCCCGTCTCAAGGACGGTTCGCGCGTCAATGCCATCATCCCGCCGGTTGCCCTGCGCGGGGCCAGTCTGACCATTCGCAAATTTCCTCACTTTCGACCCGGCATGCAGGATCTGCTGCGCCTTGGCTCGCTGGATGCAGCCATGCAGCAATTTCTTACGCTCTGCATCCGACATCGCAAGAATCTCATTGTCTCGGGCGGAACCGGTTCCGGTAAAACCACCTTGCTCAACATCCTGTCTAACTGCATACCTGAAAACGAGAGAATTATCACGATAGAGGATGCGGCGGAGCTACGCCTGAATCATGAGCATCTGGTCGCGCTTGAAGCCCGTCCCGCCAACCTCGAAGGCAAAGGCCAGGTGCAGATCCGCGATCTGGTCAGAAACGCCTTGCGCATGCGGCCGGACAGAATCGTGGTGGGAGAATGCAGGGGGGCGGAAGCATTTGACATGCTTTGGGCCATGAACACGGGCCACGAAGGGTCCCTGACAACCTTGCATGCCAATACTCCAAGGGACGCACTTGCGCGTCTGGAAACCATGATACTGATGGCGGGTATGGATTTGCCTTTGGCCGCAGTCCGGGAGCATATTGCTGGCAGTATCAATTTCATTGTGCAACAAAGCCGCCTTTGCTGCGGCCGGCGCGTAGTCACGTCGATTACTGAAATTTGCGGGCTGGAAAGCGGTGTCATCAAATCACAGGAAATTTTTCGCTTCGAGCGCAAAGGCACGGGCGCCTTTATTGGGTTGGGGATTGCCCCTGAATGCTTTGATGCCTTGCGCGTGCAGGGCGTCCCGATCGATATGCAGATGTTCAGCCAGTACACGCCGGCCATTTCCGGCGCCAACGCTTTTGTGCCGTCGGACGACCAGTTGCCTGAATCACAAACGCAGTTGCAGGAGTGTTTACAATGATCTGGGCAGTGCTGCTGTTTGTCGCGATTTTTATAGCAGTTGTCTTTATATTGCTGCAGCAAATCATTGGCAGTATCTTTAAAAAATGGGAAGATCGGGTCAAGACCGATACAACCCGCAGGCTACAGGATTTCTTTCTGTTTATCGATCCGTCGGCGTTGTGGGCGGGCAATGTCGTGCTCTCGCTGTCACTGACATTTATTGCCTGGGCGCTCAGCGGTTTGTGGTGGGCGGCCATGATGATCGGTTTGCTCGTTTTTCTGGCGCCTAACTGGCTGGTAGCCAGGGTGCGCCGGCGGCGTCTCGCACAATTTGACGGTCAATTGCCCGCTATGCTGTTGGCGCTTGCCGGTGCCCTGCGAGCCGGGGCAGGTATCCAGACGGCAATCGGCCAGATAACAGCTCAAGCGGCTGCGCCGCTTTCCCAGGAGTTTGCTCTTGTACAGCGACAGCAAAGGTTGGGAATCTCCTTTGAACAAAGTCTTGACGATCTCTTTGTGCGCATGCCTTCAGAGTCTACGGGTTTGCTTGTCTCGGCATTGAAAATCGCGGCCCAAAGCGGTGGTAATCTTGCCGAGGCTCTTGAGCGAATTGCCCAGACGTTGCAGGCCCGCCAGCACATACAGGGACGAATTCGGGCGTTGACGTCACAGGGGAAAATGCAGGCCTGGGTGATGGCGGGATTGCCGTTGCTGTTGATCATGGTGCTCAATATGCTGGACCCGGCAGCCATGTCTCCGATGTGGTTCCATCCGGCCGGATGGATCGTGCTGGGCATTATCTTCTTGTTGGAAGCGCTGGGTATTTGGCTTATTCTCAAAATCGTGAATATCGATATTTAGGAATGAACAGAAAATGGCATTCTGGATCAGTTGCATATTCACGGGTATCTCCATTTGTCTTGGTCTTTATCTGTTGCTTTCACCGGCAAGCAATAAGGTCGTTGTGCCACAGGCCTACCAGGACAAAAGAGTAGTAGTTTTGCTCTGGCCGTGGATTCATGTGCTGGGGCGCACCATCATTCCTTTTATGTCATGGAGATATCGCGCGCGCTTGCTGTCAATGCTACGCAGTGCAGGGCTCGAGCAGGTGGCGCAGATCGATCATGTTGCCGCCATCCAATGCCTGTTTGCCTGTTGTGCCTTTGCCGGTACCGTTCTCGTGCAGGTTCCGCAACTGAATGAACGCCCCATATCCGTGCTGGTAATTGCACTTGTCATGGCGCTGGCAGGCCTGCTGTTGCCAATGATGTGGCTGCGCGAACGCGGGGCCAGGCGCAAGCAGCGGATCTTGCGTGAGTTGCCGTTTCTGCTGGATATGACTACCTTGTGCGTAGAGGCCGGCCAGAACTTGCAAGGCGCCCTGTATTGCACGGCAAACCTGTGTTCACCGGGTATTTTGCGCGATGAATTGAGTTACTGCCTGAACGAAATACGCACCGGCAAGCCCCGCATTGATGCACTGAAGGCTATGGCTGAGCGCACCGGTAGCGCGGAGGTTTCTCTATGGGTCGCGTCCATTGCGCAGGCGGAAAGCATGGGTATGTCGCTCGGTCCGCTATTGCGTTCACAATCGGATCAGCGCCGACAGGAGCGTTTTAACCGTGCCGAAAAGCTGGCCCTGGAAGCGCCTGTAAAAATGCTGCTGCCGTTGATTTTCTGCATCTTTCCCTGCACCTTTATCGTTTTGGCGTTTCCCATCGCGATAAAAATCCTGCAATCCGGAGTGTGAATGCGGCTATCGTCCACCTATACCTTAATCACGTTTGACGGTTTTTTTCAACGCCTCGTAGGCTTAATGGGAAGAAAGGGCATTGATCCCCGACATGTTTTCCACTTCGTTCCGTGCAACAGCATCCATACCTTTGGCATGACTGTTCCGCTCACGGTTATCTTTCTGGACAAGCAGTGGCGTGTTCTGCATGTGATCGATTATCTGGCGCCTGCGCGCGTGGCCTGGTACCGGCCTGCGTGGTCAGTACTTGAGCTTCGCGCAGGATCCATTACGTCGAACAGACAAGCGCAGGAGCTTGTCGCTTCGCTATTGCCCACGAATGTCATCTGAAAAAAACGGTAATGCGATCAGCAGCGAATGGCCAACGCTGAACAATCCCAAGAACACCAGCCAGTTCAACCAACAAGCAAAGGGACCATGCACAGCGAAGCTTCACACGGCGTCATAAAACGTAATAATGCGCTCAATGGCATGACTGATGATCGGATCCTGTTTTTTTCTCGACCATATAACAGATGTAATAGAGCGCTGGGTGTGCGCAAATTCCAGAAACTGCAAATCGGGCAGGCCGCAGTGTTTCATGCAGGTCGGCACCAGTGACACGCCCATGTTCTGGGATACCATGCTCAAAATACTCAGCCAGTGACGCGTTTCGTCTACAGCCTTGGGAAAGAACCCGGCACTGATGCACATTGACAGGAGTATTTCATAATAAACCGGCGATACATGACGCGAAAAAAATATGAACCGCTGCGCGCTGAAGTCGGCTAGGGCAGGGGTCTTTTTTTTCAGTATCGGATTATCCTTGTGGGTGCATAGCAGGAACGGCTCGGTGACAATCACTTTGTCCTGCAATTCAGCAGGCAGGCGATTGCTGTGGATAAATCCCACATCAACATGGCCCATTGCAACTTTATCGATAATGTCGCCTGAATTGGATTCGGCCAGCTCAATATCGATCTGCTCGCCTTCACGCCCCAACAGCTGCAGCAATGCCGGCAGGCCGCGATAGACCATGGAACCCACAAAGCCCAGGCGCAGACGGCCTCGCTCTGTCGTGTGGGCAAGGCGATTTTTGAGCGAGCCGGCGTGACTGAGCAGAAAAAGCGCTTCCTTATAGAGCATGGCGCCCGCGGGCGTCAGGCTGACATGCCGACTGTTGCGCTCAAACAGCTGCGCACCCATTTTTTCTTCAAGCTGCCGGATGGCCAGGCTCAAGGGCGGCTGTGAAATGTTCAGGCGTGCTGCGGCTTTGCTGAAATTGAGGGTTTCGGCAACGGCGACAAAATAGCGAAGGGAGCGCAGATCCAGATCCATATCTATATATTATATGTATAGATCTAAACAAAAATAGTATTTCCGTATATACATTGTTTTATTTACGCTGTGAATATTGTTAAAGTTCAGAAAGGCCAGGACATGGAGACAAATAATATTCCCGATAGTCGGGGCAGCAATTTCTTTACGCTGGATCCATATTCCGGCGCCTTGTTGAAAACCTATCTGCCGGCGCCGCTATATGCCCATCTGTTGCCGGTTTTCAATGAATTGGGCGCAGCAGTGGGGTCACGCCTGGATGAGCTGGCGGACACGGCCGATAAAAATCCGCCTGAACTGTCAGTGCGCAACCGCCAGGGTCAGGATGCCTGCGCGGTTACCAAGCATCCGGCTTATGTTGAGCTGGAAAAAATGGCCTATGAAAAACTTGGGCTGGCTGCCATGTCGCATCGGCCCGGGGTTCTGGGCTGGGATCAACCCTTTCCTCCCGCGGCCAAGTACGCGTTGTCGCATTTATTCGTGCAGGCCGAGTTCGGGCTGTGCTGCCCGGTAAGCATGACCGATTCGCTGGCGCGAACGCTGAAAAAATTCGGCGATCCTGCCCTGGTCGAACAGGTCTTGCCGCAAGTGACGGCAACCGAATTTGCCGATCTGCAACAGGGCGCCATGTTCATGACTGAGCAGGCCGCCGGGTCCGATGTCAGCGCTACGCAGGTAATCGCACAGCCCCACGAAGATGGGCACTGGCGGCTGACGGGAGACAAGTGGTTCTGCTCGAATCCCGATGCGGGCTTTGCCATGGTGCTGGCGCGCAGCGAAGAGGCTGACGGGCTCAAGGGCGTGTCGCTATTCCTGTTGCCCAGAATATGTCCTGACGGAGCGCCCAATCAGTATCGAATATTGCGGTTGAAAGACAAGCTGGGTACTCGCTCTATGGCCAGTGGTGAGATCAGGCTGGAAGGCGCCTTCGCATGGCTGGTCGGCGCGCGTGGCAAAGGCTTTCAACAGATGGCCGATATGATCAACAACTCCAGGCTGTCCAATGGGATGCGTGCCGCCGGCCTGATGCGCCGTGCAGTCAGCGAGGCGGTCTATTTCTGTAGCCACAGAAAAGCGTTCGGCAAGCGGCTCATCGAAATGCCTTTAATGCAACGACAACTGGTCAAGATGATGACACGGGCCGAGCAGGCCCGCTCGGTCATGTTCCAAACTGCAACGGCGCTGGAAAAGGCAGACGGTGGTGATGCGTTTGCAAGGGACTTGCTGCGCATCCTTACGCCACTTATCAAGTTCCGCGCTTGCCGCGATGCTCGCGTGGTAACCGGAGACGCCATGGAAGTGCGCGGTGGCTGTGGCTATATCGAAGAGTGGGCTGAGCCGCGCCTCATGCGCGATGCCCATCTGGGCTCTATCTGGGAGGGCACCAGCAACATCGTGGCACTCGACGTATTGCGTGCGATACGCAAGAGCAATGGGCTGGCCGCGCTGCAGACCCATGTACAGACCCTGCTGGAAACAGGCAGGCCATGCGAAGAATCTATGGCCGTCCTGCAGGCCGACTGTATTGACAAAACATTTGCACTGGCACGGCGTGTGGCCGATTGCGAAGATGCTGTCTTGGCGCGGCAGGTTGCATCGGCGCTGTATCACGTGGCAGCGCTTGCGGGCATGCGCTGGGAAGCCGCTCATGCCGGATTGGAATCACGGGCCTTGCTGGCCGATCAGGTCTTGATCCATCGTCTAGCGCCGCGTGATCCGTTATCACAGACGAAATACGAAGGTGCAATGCAGGCCCTGTTGGCTTACGCGCTGTAATCTACATACATACTCAATTCTTACAATATGCGCGGCCGGCTATCCTGCACGGCTCGCGCAACAGGAGCAGACTCATGAAAAAATCACGGATATACGTCCTGGCCGGCTTGCTTGCCTGTCTGACAGTTCCTGGCGCTGCAGTTGCTGCAGATAAATTTCCATCCGAAGTGGTCAAGCTCGTGGTCCCTTATCCGCCGGGCGGTCCTACCGATGCGCTGGCACGCAGGCTGGCTCAGGGCGCCGGGGAGAAACTGGGTACCACGATTGTGGTTGAAAACAAGGCTGGGGCCAATGGCAATATCGGCGCCGAGTATGTGGCGCGCGCCAAGCCTGACGGTTACACCATTATGTT
>JBOIGK010000301.1:0-3173 GCA_050742695.1 Advenella sp.
GTATTGCAAAGCTGGGCCGATGCCGAATGGTTCACCAGCCGTCCTGAAGTGCCGGAAAGCCTGACCATTACCGTTTTCAAAGTCACCGGCGAGACCAATACCGATGACCTGTCTCCGGCGCCCGACGCCTGGAGCCGCCCGGATATTCCGCTGCACGCCCTGGCCATGCTGAAAAACCCGCGCGAAGGCATCGAGCCTCAGGAACCGGGCAAGATCGGTCCGATCAGCCAGTTGAACGAACTCAAGGCAAAAGGCAATCTGGTTGCCTATGTCGGAGACGTCGTCGGTACCGGTTCTTCACGTAAATCGGCAACCAACTCTGTGCTGTGGTTCACCGGCCAGGACATTCCTTTTGTACCAAACAAACGCTTTGGCGGCGTGTGTCTGGGCAGCAAAATCGCCCCCATTTTCTACAACACGATGGAAGATGCCGGCGCGCTGCCGATCGAACTGGACGTCTCCGACATGAACATGGGCGATGTCGTGGAACTGCGCCCCTACGAAGGCAAAGCCCTGAAAGACGGCAAAGTGATCGCCCAGTTCAAGGTCAAGTCCGAGGTGCTTTTTGACGAAGTGCGCGCCGGCGGCCGCATTCCCCTCATCATTGGTCGCGGCCTGACCGCCAAGGCCCGTGAAGCACTGGGTCTGCCTGCATCTACCCTGTTTCGCCTGCCGGTTGATCCTGCAGATTCGGGCAAAGGCTACACGCTGGCCCAGAAAATGGTCGGACGTGCCTGTGGCCTTCCTGAAGGCACCGGTGTTCGCCCCGGCACATACTGTGAGCCGAAAATGACCTCGGTGGGCAGCCAGGATACAACCGGCCCCATGACCCGCGACGAGCTTAAGGATTTGGCCTGCCTGGGCTTCTCTGCAGATCTGGTCATGCAGTCTTTCTGCCACACCGCAGCCTATCCGAAACCCGTAGACGTCAAAACCCACCACGAGCTGCCTGACTTCATCAGTGATCGCGGCGGTATTGCGCTGCGCCCTGGCGACGGTATCATCCACTCATGGCTCAATCGCATGCTGCTGCCCGATACTGTAGGCACTGGTGGTGATTCACATACCCGCTTCCCGATAGGCATCAGCTTTCCCGCCGGCTCCGGTCTGGTCGCCTTTGCCGCAGCCACCGGCGTCATGCCGCTGGACATGCCCGAATCAGTGCTGGTGCGCTTCAAGGGCAAAATGCAGCCGGGCGTTACCCTGCGTGACCTGGTCAATGCCATTCCGCTGTACGCCATCAAGAACGATCTGCTGACTGTTTCCAAACAAGGCAAGAAAAATATTTTCTCCGGCCGTATCCTGGAAATTGAAGGCCTGCCCGATCTTAAAATCGAACAGGCATTCGAACTGTCGGACGCATCTGCAGAACGCTCTGCTGCCGGTTGTACCGTGCGTCTGAACAAAGAACCCATTATCGAATATCTGAACAGCAATATCACATTGCTCAAATGGATGATCGCCAATGGCTACGAAGACGAGCGCTCTCTGGGTCGTCGCATCAAGGCCATGGAAGCCTGGCTTGCCAATCCGCAATTGCTCGAGCCTGATGCCAACGCAGAATACGCTGCTGTTATTGAAATCGACCTGGCCGATGTGCACGAGCCTATCGTTGCCTGCCCGAACGACCCGGACGACGTAAAAACCCTGTCGGATGTAGCCGGTGCAAAAATCGATGAAGTGTTTATCGGTAGCTGCATGACCAACATCGGGCACTTTCGCGCCGCTTCCAAACTGCTTGAAGGCAAACGCGATATCCCGGTAAAACTGTGGGTAGCCCCGCCAACCAAAATGGACCAGAAACAGCTGACCGAAGAAGGCCACTATGGCGTGCTTGGGGTAGCTGGTGCCCGCATGGAAATGCCGGGTTGCTCATTGTGCATGGGTAACCAGGCACAGGTTCGCGAAGGCGCAACCGTCATGTCTACCAGTACCCGCAACTTCCCCAACCGTCTGGGCAAGAACACCTTCGTGTACCTGGGATCCGCCGAACTGGCCGCTATCTGCTCACGTCTTGGCAAAATTCCGACTCGCGAAGAATACATGGCCGACATGGGTATTATCGCCAAGAACAGCGAAAGCATTTACCGCTACATGAACTTCGACCAAATCGAAGACTTCAAGGAAATCGCCGATTCTGTTGGCATCTGACGATTGTCGGCATCTGGTTATCATCGCTCGGCTCTTCGGAGTTGAGCGACATGACGAAGGTATCGGCCCATTGGCAGAACCTGCGTCATGCATCCGGACAACGAACCATTGTAATGGTCCGGTGAAATAAGCTATATATTCAGATTAGATAATCAATTCAGAGAACAGGCACGCGTGCGTGTCAATCAACCCGGTACACTGTTACCGGGTTTTTTTGTGTCATTTTTATGCTGCCGTGTTGAAAGCCGCTTCACCGGCAAGACATCAATGCTGTACCATTGCCCTGCTACGCTTGGACCCATTGACAATCACCTTTGATTCACGCAGCGGGAAACACGCCGGCCCCAGGGCCTTTTTCGGATACACAGCCATGCATCTTGACCACCCCATCCCCATTCTGCGCATTTTTTCCGTCCCGCTTGCCGAGACGTTCTATCTGGATTTCCTGGGCTTTGAAAAGCGCTGGGAGCATCGATTTGCGCCGGACTTGCCGTTATACATGGAAATTGCCCGTGACAGCCTGGTCCTGCACTTGAGCGAACACTTCGGCGATGGCACGCCGGGCAGCGCCGTTTTCCTGCCCATGGAAGGAATCCACACACTGCAGCAAGACCTGATCAACAAAAAGGCGTCATTTGCACGCCCTGGCGTAACAAAAGAATCATGGGGGTTCACCATGAATATTTCGGATCCTTTCGGCAATCACCTGAGATTTTGTGAGCAGCATCACGAGCACAGCTGACCTCGCGAATTGACACCTCTCGCAGGAAAATCCACCGGCCGGATCGACAAGCGGGCTCCCGTTGCGGCGCGACCAATCCGCAGCCCCGGCTACGCGGTAAGCCTTCACTGGCGCTGTATTGGTGAGCCGGCCATAACAGTTTTGCGGCAAAAACCACCTTTAGCTCACAAATTCGGCACTTTTGCATCAATCGCTTGAAAAGCCGCGCCGGTGATGGTGTAATCAACAGCATACTTTACCAGATAGACGCTTTATACGAATTAACAAAATTTCTATAAAC
>JBOIGK010000302.1:0-6853 GCA_050742695.1 Advenella sp.
AAGCAGGGCATGAACACGCCGAAGAAATCCTCACCAGCCTCGGTATGCTGCCGCAGGGCGAGTCGCTGTACGAGCCGCGTCATATCACGTTGATGCATCACCTGATGGTGGCATTGCGTGCCCACAATCTGTTTTTCCGCGACCAGCATTATGTGGTCAATGACGGTGAAATCGTGATCGTGGATGAATTTACGGGACGTTTCATGGCGGGGCGCCGCTGGTCCGATGGCCTGCATCAGGCCGTGGAAGCCAAGGAAGGGGTGGCGATCCAGAACGAGAACCAGACCCTGGCTTCGATCACGTTCCAGAACTTTTTCCGCATGTACAAGAAGCTGGCCGGCATGACCGGCACGGCCGATACCGAAGCCTACGAATTCCAGGAAATCTACGGTCTGGAAACGGTCATTATTCCGACCAACGTGCCAATGGTACGAAACGACCAGAACGACCAGATTTTCAAAAACGATCAGGAAAAATTCGCTGCCATCATCAAGGATGTGCGCGATTGTCACGAACGCAATCAGCCGGTGCTGGTGGGTACGACGAGTATTGAAAACTCTGAGGTTCTCTCCGAACTGCTGAAAAAAGAAAACCTGCCGCACGATGTGCTCAATGCCAAGCAGCATGCGCGTGAAGCTGAGATTATTGCCGAAGCGGGCAAGCCGGGCAAAATCACCATTGCGACTAACATGGCTGGTCGCGGTACCGATATCGTGCTCGGTGGCAGCATAGAGAAAGCCATTTCCCTGGTGCGTGCAGACGATACGCTTACGCCGGCCCAGAAAGAGGAACGTATTGCCGCTATCCGTGAAAAATGGCTGCCAGTTAACGAACAGGTCAAGCAGGCCGGTGGCTTGCGCATTATCGGTACCGAAAGACACGAATCGCGTCGTATCGATAATCAATTGCGAGGCCGTGCCGGACGCCAGGGCGATCCCGGTTCATCTCGCTTTTATCTGTCGCTGGATGATTCGCTCATGCGTATTTTCGCAGGTGATCGCGTGCGCGCCATTATGGACCGCCTGGGCACCGATGGCGAACCGATAGAAGCCAAGATGGTATCGCGTTCCATTGAATCGGCACAGCGCAAGGTGGAAGGTCGCAACTTCGACATCCGCAAGCAGTTGCTTGAGTATGACGACGTCTCCAACGACCAGCGTAAAGTACTGTACGGTCAGCGCAATGAGGTGCTGGAAGAGGCCGACTCCGGTCCGCTGGTGGCTAACCTGCGTGATGCGGCGATTACCGACTTTGTGCGTAGGTATGTGCCGGCAGAAAGCATGGAAGAGCAGTGGGACATTCCTGCATTGCAGACTGCGCTGGAAGCCGAATGGCAGGTCAGCGTGCCCCTGATCGACATGCTTGAAAAAAACGACAACATGGGCGACGAGGATATCGTGGAAGCGGTGCTGGCACAGGCTCGCGAGAATTACGAAACCAAAGTGGCGCTGGTCGGCAAGGAACAGTGGGTCTCTTTTGAGCGCGCCATCCTGCTGCAAACCATCGATACCCTCTGGCGGGAGCATCTGTCATCTCTGGATCACCTGCGTCAGGGTATTCATTTGCGTGGTTATGCGCAAAAAGACCCGAAACAGGAATACAAGCGCGAAGCCTTCGAGCTGTTCTCCGGCATGCTGGAACGCATTCGGAACGAAACCGCGCGCGTGCTCATGACCGTGCAGATTCAGTCGCCGGAACAGGTTGAAGAAGCTGAGGCCGATGCCGCGCAGTCTCACGTGTCCAACATGCAGTTTCATCATTCTGACTACGATGAAGCGCTGGCCAATGCCGACATCAATGAACAGGGCGATGTGTCTGCGGGCGGTATCACCGTCAAGAACATGGTGGGCAGAGTTGGCCGTAACGATCCGTGCCCGTGTGGCAGTGGTAAAAAGTATAAGCATTGCCACGGTAAACTGAGCTGATCAACATCGGCCTGGGACCCTGCACAGGACGCATGTAGGTGTCGGTGCAGAGCAGTGTGAGTTACAGATTGACGGGCGCAAGCCAATGTCGACTGACATAAACGCCCTGTCTTCCGATGGCATGCATAAATGAAAATCCCTCGCGGCTTAAACCTGCGAGGGATTTTTTATTATGCGGATGACCGCAAGTAATCGGGCGACGCGTTATGCCGGGTAACGACAACTGACACATACTAGATAAGAAACAGGTTTGCCAGTCCCAGAAAGACAAAGAAGCCAAGCGAATCGGTGGCGAAGGTGAGTAGCACCGAGGACCCCATGGCCGGATCTTTGCCGAAGCGATCCCGTGTCAAAGGGATCAGAACGCCGAGCATGGCACCGATCAGCATGTTGCAGACCAGTGCCGCCATCATCACAGCGGCAATGGACAAGCTGCGTGAGACAAGCCAGGCAAAGGCGGCAGCGACCAGGCTGCCCGAGATACCTACCAGGAATGTCACCACAAATTCACGTCGCAGTAGCGATTTCACGTTATTGGAGGTAATGCGGCCCATGGCAAGGGCGCGAATGACAAGTGTCATTGTCTGATTGCCCGAGTTGCCGCCAATGCCGGCCACAATGGACATCAGAAAGGCCAGGATCACAATGGTGCTGACGGTTTCTTCAAACTGCGACGCCACATAGGAGGCGACCGACGCCGTGCACAGGTTCAGGAACAGCCAGGGTGCCCGGTTGCGGATCGCACTGGAGACCGGGGCGAAAATATCCTCTTCCTGCAGACCGGCGCGTGACAGATCCTGTTCCTGCGAGTCTTCGCGGATCACGTCCACCACTTCGGCAATGGTCAGTCGACCAATCAGCCGGTTTTGCTGGTCCACCACGGGCGCGGAAACCAGATCGTAACGTTCGAACGCGCTGGCCGCTTCACGGTCTTCATCATCAGGCCCCAGTGAAAGGTAGTCGGTGTTCATGACGTCTTTCACGATGGTATCGGGATCGCTGACCAGCAGACGGGAGACGGACAGTACCCCCAGAATCTGGTCGCCGCGGTCGACCACGAAAATCTGGTCGGTGTGATCCGGCAGTTCATTGAGGCGGCGCAGATAACGCAGGACCACTTCCAGGGTGACGTCCTCGCGCACCCGGACCATTTCGAAGTCCATGATGGCGCCGACCGTACCCTCGGGGTAGCCCATCGCTTCGAGCAGTTGCGCCCGTTCAGCATCGGTCAGGCCTTTCTGTACCTCGGCCACAATGTCCGGGGGCAGGTCGGCGGCCAGGTCGGCCAGCTCGTCGGCATCCAGGTCTTCGGTAGCAGCCAGCAGATCGGCCCGATCCATGGACGCAATCAGCGACTCTCGGACCCAGTCATCCACTTCCAGCAGAATGTCGCCGTCGTACTTGGAATTGACCAGGCCCCAGATCAGCTGGCGCTCTTCGGTGGGCAACGATTCCAGAATGAAGGCGATATCTGCCGGATGCAGGGCATTCAGGGTGTTGCTCAGTTCGGCTTCGTGCTGGCGCCGGATCAGACCCTCAACCAGTGTTGACTGCTCATCACCGGCTTCCTGGCGATGCACCAGTTGTTCGACAATGGCGTGTTTTTTCAGCAGTTCCTGAATGCGCTCGAGCGCAAGCTGCGCATCCTCGGTGTCGAGTCTGCGCGGCACATGGACAAGGATGGCTTCGGACGGTTGCTGATTTTGTTGCGCCATGACTGTAACTGCCGGTTAGGCTATCGCGGTTTGAGATGGGGGGTAATCATGGCCGAGAGCGCCGGAAACAGACCGTTGCCCGCGGCGACCACAAACCCATTGATGGGCCAGGGGTCTTTGTCGTACATATCCTCTGCGTGCCCGTGTGCTTCGCGCACCAGCAGGGCGCCGGCAGCGACGTCCCAAGGCGCCAGGCCCATTTCAAAATAACCATCAAAGCGTCCGCAGGCGACCCAGGCCAGATCCAGTGCCGCGGCCCCATTGCGGCGCAGGCCGCGCGTGGTGTGAATCGCTGTATCAAAGATCGGCGTGTATTGATCTTCGAAGGAAAAGTCGCGAAAGGGAAAGCCCGTTGCCAGCAGTGAGTCGGCCAGCGTGGCTGTTTTTGAGCAGGAGATGCGCTGGCCGTTAAGCCAGGCGCCTGCGCCTGCCACAGCCGTAAACAACTCTTCGCGGTTGGGGTCGTACACAATCGCAACCACCGGGGTGTCGCGGCTCAGCGGTTCGGTTGCCTGGGGCAGGACCGTGCCGGCGTGGGCAATCAGCCCGAGCGAAACGGCATAATGCGGAATGCCATGCAGATAATTGGTTGTGCCGTCCAATGGATCGATATACCAGGTGGCAGCGCCTTCGGGTTTGCCACCGGTCTCTTCAGCAACAATGCCAAAGCGGGGAGTCAACTGGGCAAAAGTATCCAAAATGGCCTGTTCCGCTTCCTTGTCGGCCTGGGAGACCAGATCGTTCCTGGCTTTGTGATCAATGATCAGGTCGGATCGGCGATGCGAATAGGCCTGCAGTACCGAGGCTCCCGCATGGGCTGCCTTGATGCCGGCATCAAGCGCAATACCGTAGTCGATGAGGGAAGAAGACATGCGTGATACTCCGTCTGGATTTGAATCGGAACAGCAGCCGGGATAAATCCCGGTAATCGGAAGATTATAAAATGAATACCTTTGCCCGGGTTCGCATTGCGGCAAAACCGGGTATTCTTTGTGTAAATGGCGCGACGGCGATGCATGGTGGCCCAATGCTGGCCGCCACGGGTGCGCCTGTCTGTTAAGTAGCGGTAGGGAGAGGGTTAATGGAAGGTGCGCTGGATAAATTCAGTGCGGTGCTGGACCAGGCGATGGTGCATCTGCAAAAAAGCATGCAGCAGGAGAATGCCTTTACTGCCCTGGTTCTGGCCGCTGATGGCGCTCAGGCTGCTGCGACCTTGTTGGCGCACTGGCAACGCCACGCGCCAGCTCAGGCGCAGTTGCATCTGGTATTTTTTGAAGCTGCCGCAATCGGCTCGTCAGGCACGACAGTTGCAGCTAACGGCGCATCGGCGTCTACTGCGGCGCAGCAGCGCCCGCTTGCGGCAAACGGCGATGACGCACGTATAGCCCTGGACACGCTGTTGGCCGCCTCTGATGATG
This sequence comes from Advenella sp., assembly GCA_050742695.1. GTDB lineage: Bacteria > Pseudomonadota > Gammaproteobacteria > Burkholderiales > Burkholderiaceae_B > Advenella. The sequence continues at coordinate 5,059 of JBOIGK010000302.1, forward strand.
CCGGCGTGCCATTGCTGCCCGGCGTGCATCGGTTTGATGCGCCGGCGCACCGGCTCACGGTGACGCGTCTGATCGGGGCGGTTGGGCAGACCTGCTCGCAGCTGGTTGCCGTTGTTGATCTGGTGCTGGTGGATTCGATTAGCCGGGCCGCCGAAATTGCTCACTTTGCCGATAGTGTGTTGCGTATTGCCGGGCCCGATCTGGCCATGATTGCACCACAGCCGGTGCTGGCACAACTGAAGCAGGCGATCGCAAACAAGGGCTCGCGGGCCCTGGCTTTGCATCCATTGGCTCAGCCATGGCAGGTGCTGCTGGCGCGGCTGCATAAACCGGCCAAGCCGCCGCTTGCCTCGGCTCGCACGGCCTGGGTGGTGGGCGGCAGTCTTGCGGGTGCGGGGGTGGCCTATGCGCTGGCATTGCGCGGCTGGCATGTGCACGTGACCGACCCGGCACTGGCCCATGACCAACCGGGACCACAGGCAGGCCATCTTGCCGCTGCCCTTACGCCGCTTATTTCCGTTGACGATAATTTCAAGGCGCGCTTGAGTCGGGCCGGCGTATATCGCGCCCATCAGCGCTGGGCGGACTTTGACGCCGATATCATCGTTTCGCGTAGTGGTACGCTGGAGCTGGCACGCAGCAAAGGGCATGCGCGCGACCTGTTGCAGGCAGTGCAAGCCATGGCCTATCCTGAAGGGTGGGTCAGTCTGCTCGCGCCGCCTCAGGCCAGCGCGTGCGCCGGTGTGGGCGTTGCCCGGCATGGCGCGTACTTTGCCAAAGGCATGACGGTTTCGCCGCCCAATCTGATCAGCAGACTGCTGTCCCACCCCAATATTGTCTGCCATGGCGTGCAGGTCGATTCGCTGCAAAAAGGGGCGCAAGGGTGGCAACTGCGGTCTCATCAAAATGGCGAGCCCGTGGTCTTGGCCGAATGCGATACCGTTATCCTGGCGGCCGCCGCGCACACGCCGGCGCTGTTGGCCGAAAGCGGCCTGGATCAGCATACCCTGCGTTCAGGGCGCCGGCAGCCGATCATGCCGGCGATTATGTCCATGGACACGCTGGCCGGACAAGTCATGCATGTGCCGGCGGCCATGTTGCCGCAGGTGCCGGTTAGTGTGATTGGCGCAGAGGGCTATTTTCTGCCACCAGTGCAGGGGCATTGCGTGCTGGGCAGCACCTACGAACGGGAACCGCTCAGTCAGGGATGCACCCGCCGCGGCCAGCAGCAAATTGTGAGCAAATTGGCGCCGGCGCTGGCGCCAGCCGTCTTGCAGCCGATTGTCGATGTAATGGCGGCGGGCGCGCCCATTGCCCGATTGCCGCAATCGGTCTCGTTTGGTGAGGCGGGCGATGAAAGAGGCAGCGACGGGGGTGATGCAGCGGCAGCCCATGCGCAGGCGGTGCCCCATAGAGATATCCCGGTGTTTGCCGGCTGGACCGGCAGCCGGGCGGTTATCCGGGGTCGATTGCCTGCATTTGGTCCAATACGCCATGCGCCCGGGCTGTGGCTGGCCTGCGGCTACGCATCCCATGGTCTGACCTGGTCGGCATTGGCCGGTGATGTCATTGCCGCCATGCTCAATGCAGAACCGGTTCCGCTGGAGCGCGATTTGCTGCAGGCGGTGGCGCCGCGTTGAAAAAATCGCTTGAAAAACGGCCGCATCCGCTTTGTTTTTTAGCCAAAACACGAAATTGATTTTATTTTGTGTGGTAAATGAGTCAAAATAAGCGTTTTTAGGGAATCTCTTGCCCGTTTCCATGCTCCGGTATTTTCCCCTCACTGAAAAGAACT
>JBOIGK010000303.1:0-2924 GCA_050742695.1 Advenella sp.
GCTCTGAAGCGCATCGTTGAAATTACAGCCTGTAATATGCACATCCTGTCCCACTTCTGCATAGACAATGGTCAGGCCCGTATCATGGCAATAAGAAACATTGTTCTGTCTTGCAATACGGTCGTTCTCGATGAGTTTTATCAATACCTGTTTTCCCAACGGCGACACCTCTGTTTCTGCTGCACGGTGGAAACTATTGACCAGATTTTCCGGCAATTTATGACAGGCATCAATACACAATTGTGCAACGGTATTCGTTATCAGTTCAGTGTTAATTTCACGCATTTTTCTCTCATTCCTATCCAATCATATCTGCAAAAAGCGAGATCAGCTCCGGCTTGCATTCGAATCCAAAACCCGGCACATCCGGGACATTAACCATCCCATCGACTATTTGCGTTGCTCTGCCGTAGCCGCCCATAGGCTGGAATATGCCTGGATATACCTCGGAGCCCCCCAAGCCAAAACCTGCTACCACCTGCAACGCCATCAACTGGCCGCCATGAGGAAAACAGAATTTTCGGCTGAAACCGCGACTTTCCATTTCATTTAGCATGCGCGCATATTCCGTGATGCCATACGCCAGTCCCGAGTCCATCTGGAAAACATCACGATCGCGGCGCATCCCTCCATACAGAGCAAGGTTCTTCACATCCTGGTGCGAAAACAGATTCTCACCTGTCGCTATCGGCCCCTCATATTCACTCGCAATAGTTGCATTCAATTCGAAATCCAATGGGTCACCGGCCTCTTCGAACCAACGCAACTGATAGGGCTGCATACTCGCGGCATACGCTCTTGCAGCGGCAAGATCAAACCGGCCGTTGGCATCGACCGCCAGATTCCAACCCTCTCCTGCGATGGCCAGGGCCGCCTCAATCCGGCGCATATCCTCTTTCCGACTGGCGCCGCCGATTTTCATTTTGTACATCGTAAAACCGCTGTCCCGGTAAGATTGCAGTTCGTCTTTGAGTTTGCGGCTACCCTCGCCTTCATAGTAGTACCCACCAGCGGCGTAGACAAATACACGACGCCCATCATGGTCCAATCGATACCGCTGTCGGATTAACTGGCTAACCGGGCAATCCTGCAGCTTTCCATTCAGATCCCAAATAGCCAGTTCCAGGGCGCTGGCGGCCGCAGCCCGATCCCCATGTCCGCCCGGCTTTTCATTACGCAATGCGCAAGCCAAAACTTTTTCCGGGCAAATCATTCCGTTCTCGTCCAATAAGGCGTCAGGCGGCTCCTGCGCTATTCTGGGAATCATGCGCCTATTTACAATGCCGCTTTGCGCGTATCGGCCGATCGAGTTGAAAGATAAGCCCACTACCGGTTTGTTATTACGTATTTGGTCAGTCTCGACAGCGACAAGCGACACGGTATGCTCGGAGAAATTGACCAATGCATTTGAAATATTACTTTTCAGTTGCACAGGACATTCAATAATGCGGGTTATTTTCATTTGCTTCTTGCCTCTGTCATTATTTTTTTTCTACTTTGGCCGTATCCGCAATTTTTTTCCACTTTTGCGCCTCATCTTCCAGATAAGCGGTGAACTGCGCCGCGGTTTGTTCTTTGGCCGGAGTCAGTGCCAATTTTTTAAACTGTTCAAGCGTGGCCGGATCCTTCAACGACTTATTCACTTGTGCGTTGAGCAATTCAATAACCTCTGGCGGGGTGCCTTTGGGCGCCATCAGAGCAAAAAAGGCAACTGTATTCAGACCCGGAAAACCCGCCTCGTCTGTCGAGGGCGTGTTGGGCAGGAACGCAGAGCGCTCTGAATCCACGACAGCCAACGCCTTGAGCCTGCCCGCTTTGATCTGCGGCAAAATTGCCGGAAGCGTGTCGGAAAGCCCGCTAATCAGGCCGCTGATTACCTGCAGCTGAGCCTCCGAGCTGCCTTTGAATGGAACATGGGTCATTTTTGCACCCACCTTACTTAGAAAATATTCCATTGTCAGATGCTGGGTTGAGCCCGTACCGGCAGAGGCAAAGTTCAGATCCTCGTGTTTTGCCTTGGCCACCAGATCCTTCAGGGAGTTGATGCCGTTATCAGGGTTGACCGCCAATACTTGCGGCGAGGTGGCTATTTCGGCAATGGGTTGCAAATCGTTAAGCGGGTCATAGCTTAGCGATTTATACAAATGGGGCGCGATGGAAAACGGACCAGTACTGGTCAACAGCAGGGTGTAACCGTCCTGCTTTGCACGCGCGGCATAGCCCGTACCAATCGTGCCCCCGGCCCCGCCTTTGTTTTCGACAATAAATGCCTGACCCAGCGCTTTGGATAGTTTTTCACCCACCGTCCGGGCAATCAGATCACCGGTCTGTCCGGCGGGAAATGGCACAATTATTGACACAGGTTTTTCCGGATACTGCGCCTGCGCGCAGCTCATAGCAGCAAGGCTCAAGCCAACGGCCAGTCCACGTGCATATTTTTTCATTATGGTCTCCTTTGAATTATTTTGAATTTAATAGTACGTACTATTTATTGGTACGGACTATTATAATCAAATCAATTCGCTCGTCAAGAACCCATATCGCTGAACCGCCAACGTAGCGCGCAAACAGGCGCAATGACTCAAGGACCGTTTCCTAAGTACAATGTGCATCTATTAGAGGAATGCAGATTATGGATGTCAGATACTCGGAACTTGCCAATACCATCGTAAAAAACATCAAGGATGGCATTTATCCGGTGGGCTCCCGATTGCCAAGCGAGGTAGATTTTGCACGCCAGTTCGATGTCAGCAGAACAACAATACGGTCTGCCTTGAGGGTTGTAGAAGAGTTGGGCCTGATATCGCGCAAGCGCCGGGCAGGCACAATTGTAGAGGCGGCCAAGCCCGCCACCCAGTACAGTAAGTCACTGCATAGTATCGAAGATCTGGTCAATTACGCGAGCAAGACCATTCGAAATGTTC
>JBOIGK010000304.1:0-8998 GCA_050742695.1 Advenella sp.
TATCGATATTAGCATTCTATCTGTGATGAACAAATCTTGGTAGATGCGCAGCCAATTGCATTTGCGATGGTAGCTTATCGTGTCTATAAGATGGGTTTAGTCGACGTCTTGTCCAAGTCTAGCGTCCTACAATAAGCTTACTTCGCGCCGAGAGCCTTGTGCGGGCTTTTGACGCGTTTCGGTAGATGTAAAAACACGCTGCCCTGTCTGCAGCACGACATCGGGCCCCAACCAAATCTTGAATTAAGGCACCATTACAAATGCAATTGGCTGCTTTCCCTGACGATCAGATCACATGGCAAGAGGTCTTCAATGATGGTGTTGTCGCCTCCTGGCCCAGCCATTAACTGCTTGAGCACAGTCCGCGCTGCGTGCTGGCCAATCTGATAGCGTGCCGGGCGCAGGGTGGTCAGGGCAGGCCGCAGTCTTGCTGAAATGGATGCATCGCCAAACCCTGCAATTGCGCAATCGCGGGGCAGGACAAGATTGCATGAAGGCGCGTGCAATATCGCACCGGCCGCCATGTTGTCATTGGCAAAAATCAGCGCCTGGGGCCGGGAATTCGCGGGTAAACGGGACAAGGTTTCTATGCCAATGGCTCCGGCCTCAAATTCGTCGTCTTCCGTAATAATCTGCACGTCCGCTTTGAGCCCCGCACTCTCCATGGCTTGGACATACCCTTGCGCGCGTTGTTTGGCGCGGAAGTCTTCGGTGGTGTGCGACATGACAAACTGGATCCGGGCAGCGCCTTGTTCCAGAAAGTGCCTGGCCAGTATGGCCCCTGTCTCAAGATGCGGGAACCCCACTTGATGAAACGGCCGTCCTGGTACCAGTCCCCAGGCTTCGATCACGGGGATGTTCAGGGCGCGCAGCATGGCCTCGGCAGCGGGCGTGTGGTCGTGGCGGGTCAAGATCAAGGCGGTGGGATGCCATCCGACAAAAGTGCGGATAGCCTGTTCTTCAAGTTCCTGAGAATACTGGGCGTTGGCCAACAGCAGTTGCAATCCAGACGCCTGCAGCTCGTCGGTCATGCCCTTGACCAGATCGGCAAAGGTTGCGCTGGCGATGTTCTGCATCACCGCGCAAACCACCCGTCCATGTCCCGAAGCCAGCCCGCCTGCTACCTGACTGGGCACATAGCCGATCCGGTCGATAATTTCACGCAAGCGTTCTCTTAATGTCACCGAGACTTTTTCCGGCGAATTGAAGTAGCGCGAAACGGTAATTGAGGAAACGCCGGCCAGAGCGGCCACGTCATGGATGGTGTATGAGCCTGCTTTGCGACGCGTGGTACGTGATGTTTGTTTTTGAGTCATGGTTTATCCCAATGGCGTGTTGTTTGACCAACGCCCTACAATTATATCAATGTTACCGGTAACAGTTACCGGTAACATACCAGCCCGGCTAAATGTATTCCCGCGATTGCCTGCACCTATGATCCGACCTATTCTCCTTGTTGTCACACCATTTTCGCAGGAAGCACTTGTGCCCTTGCAGGAATACTTTGATATTGTGCAATGGCAATCCTTGCCCGCGCCCGAGGCATTTTGCGCCCAGCAAGGAGAAGGTGTGCAGGTCTTGATTACCAATGGCATGGTTGGTGTGCCTGTGCCTGTGCCTGCGCCTTGCCGCGACGCATTGGCAAATCTGGCGCTCGTCGCGTGCAACGGGGTAGGGTACGACGCTATTGACCTGGGCTGGGCGGATGCCCGGGGGATTCGTGTGACCAATACGCCAGACGTTCTCTCGGCCGATGTGGCAGATTTTGCATTGGCATTGGCATTGGCGGCATTCAGGCGAGTACCTGCGGCAGACCGGTATGTGCGCGAGAATAAGTGGGTTCGCCAGGGGGCATTTGCGCTGACCAGGCGGTTCTGGGGATCAAAAGTCGGTATTGTTGGTCTGGGTCGTATCGGCCATCTGATTGCCAGACGCGCTACCGCATTTGATACCCAGATCGGCTACACGGGCCGACGACAACAGGACGGGGTTGCCTACGCCTATTTTCCGACTGTGCTGGCGCTGGCTGGATGGGCGGACCTGCTCATTGTCGCCACACCCGGCGGCGCCGACACCCACCATCTGGTGTCCCGGGCCGAACTAGAGGCGCTGGGCCCGGAAGGCGTACTGGTTAATATCGCGCGCGGATCTGTTGTAAACCAGTCTGCGCTGATCAAGTGTCTGGAAACCGGCCAACTGGGCGCAGCGGCACTGGATGTCTTTGAGCAGGAGCCGCAGGTGCCTGAGGCAATTGCCAATTCAGCTTCCACGATCCTTAGCCCTCACATTGCCAGTGCCACCGTCCAAACCCGTCAGGCCATGGCTGCACTCGTGGTGGACAATGTTTTGCAGCATATCAATGGCAAATGTCTTATTTCACCTGTGAACTGACCCTATAACAAGCAAGGAGACAACATGAACCCAACCAACCTGGTTCGTCGAAGCTTTACCATGGCCGTGCTGCTGACAGGCATGATATTTTTTTCACCTGTGTACGCCCAGGCAGATAAGTATCCCGAAAAGCCAATCACTTTTGTCGTACCGTACCCAGCGGGCGGGGTGGCCGATCAGTTCGCCCGCAGCATGGCTACAGAGCTGGGAAAGCGTCTGGGACAGTCGGTCGTGGTCAGCAACCGAGCCGGCGCCAACGGTAATATTGGTTCAGCCTATGCTGCCAAGCAGCCTGCCGATGGCTATACTTTGTTGCTGGGATCGACCAGCACTCTGGCCGTGAACCCGCATTTGTACAAAGATATGGGTTACGACCCGATCAAGGATTTGCAGCCGGTGACCTTGACGCATCAAATGCCAAATGTGTTAATTGTGGGTTCTGGCACCCCATACAAAAGCGTTGAGGATGTCATCAAGGCAGCCAGGCGTGAACCGGGTCGTATCCCCTTCGGATCTGCGGGCAACGGCAATTCCATGCATCTTGCAGGGGAGTTGTTCCAGAAGCAGAGCGGCACAAAATTGATGCATGTTCCATATAAGGGGGCCCCTCCGGCCCTCACAGATGTCATGGGAGGGTCGCTGCCCACGATGTTTATCAATCTGCCTGCTGTGGTCGGCTATGCCGATTCGGACAAGATCCGCATACTTGCCGTTGCGGCACCCACACGATCCAAAGTATTACCGAACGTGCCTACGTTTGAGCAGGCGGGCGTTCCCGGTGTGATCTCCAGTGTCTGGAATGGCATTCTTGTTCGCAGCGGGACGCCCGAGGCAATCGTCAGGAAACTGAATCAGAACATTGTGGCGATCCTGCAATCACAAGCATTTGCCCAACCGCTGGAAAATCAGGGGTACGAAGTACTGTCTTCCACACCGAAGGAATTTGCAGATTTACTGCAAAAAGATACAAAGGTGATGGGCGACCAAGTTCGCGATGCTGGAATTCAAATAGACTGATGAGGTATTGTTGTGCAGAAAAAATTACACCAATTACGCAGCCAGCGCTGGTTTGCGAGTGACGATATTCGAGGCTTTGCGCATCGTCAGCGCATGCAGCAGCAGGGGCTCTCGCGTGAGGAATTCATGGGCCGCCCTATTGTCGGCATTCTGAATACCTGGAGTGATCTGTCGCCGTGCCATGCGCATCTTCGTGATCGCGCGCAGGCGATCAAGCGCGGCGTACTGCAGGCCGGAGGATATCCACTGGAGCTGCCGGCCATGAGCCTTGGAGAAGTCATGGTCAAGCCCACAACCATGCTGTATCGCAATTTTCTTGCCATGGAGGCAGAAGAATTGATCCGCAGTCTTCCCCTGGATGGCGTGGTGTTGCTGGGCGGCTGTGATAAAACCACACCGGGCCTGGTGATGGGGGCAATGTCCATGGATGTGCCAGCGCTGTTCTGCCCGGCTGGCTCCATGCTGAATGATCGTTATCAAGGACAGGCCGTTGGGGCGGGAACGCACACCAAGAAATACTGGGAGCAATACACCATTGGCAATATCGATCAGGCTGAATGGATCAGTCTGGAAGCCCGGATGACCCGCGCGCCCGGCACGTGCAATACGATGGGTACGGCCAGCACCATGACTTCCATCGTCGAGGCTATGGGGCTTGCCTTGCCTGGTTCAACCAGCCTGCCAGCCATGGACGCGGCGCATACCCGCATGGCCTGGGCCTGCGGTCAGCGCATTGTCTCCATGATTTGGGAAGACTTGCGTCCCTCTCGTATTCTGACCCGTGACGCGTTCCTCAATGGGGTTGCAACCTGGATGGCGCTGGGTGGCTCTACCAATGCGGCCGTCCATTTGCCGGCGATGGCCGGGCGAGCCGGGGTTCAACTGAGCCTTGATGATTTCGATGCACTGGCACGCCAAGTGCCGGTGTTGGCCAATTTGTTTCCTTCGGGTAACCGACTGATGGAAGATTTTTACTACGCAGGTGGCCTGCCCGCTTTATTGCAACGTATCCGGGCGCATTTGCAACTGGATGCCCTCACATGCACCGGAACGACACTGGGCGCCAATATTGAGGGACAAGTCAGTGCCGATGATGATGTGATCCGCACGCTGGACAACCCGGTCATTCCCGCCACACCGCAGTGCCCCGAGGCCGGTATGGCGTTGGCCGTGTTGCGGGGCAATTTATGTCCGGATGGTGCCGTGATCAAACCTTCTGCAGCTACCCCGGCCCTGTTGCGACATACCGGCCCTGCGCTGGTTTTTGATTCGAATGCCGATATGCTGGCGGCCATCAACGATCCGGACCTGGACGTGAACGAGAATACTGTCCTGGTGCTGCGCAATGGCGGTCCGGTTGGCGGCCCGGGTATGCCGGAATGGGGCAATCTGCCTATCCCGAAGAAGCTGTTGAAACAGGGGGTTCGCGATATCGTCCGTCTGTCCGATTCACGCATGAGCGGCACCCATTATGGCACTTGTGTATTGCACATAGCGCCCGAGTCGGCCGTGGGCGGTCCTTTGGCGCTGGTGCGTACGGGCGACCTGATCCGGCTGGACATCAGCGCGAGAACACTTGATGTCCTGGTTTCCGAGGACGAACTGGCGCAGCGTCGCGCTCAATGGCGTGCCCCCGAACCGCCCTATAAGCGCGGCTTCACACGCATCTATCAACACGAGGTGACACAAGCTAATCTCGGCTGTGATTTCATTTCCCTGGCCGGAAACGAGAAGACTCCGGAACCACCCATCTACTGATTCAAACCATTGCATTTGTATTAATTACAACAGGAGTATGTATGCCCGCAGCAAATGATCTGCTAGAAAACCCTTTTCGCGCCCGCCTTGCTCAGCCAGGGGCGCCGTTAGGCACCTGGCTCATGTCCGGTACGTCGAGTACCGCTGAGGCAATGGGACGTGCCGGCTTTGATTGGCTGCTGGTAGACCTGGAACATGTACCGCTTGACGATCAGGATGCCCTGCATGTATTGCAGGCTATCGCGGGAACCAATGCCTGCGCGGTAGCACGCCTGGCGGCAAACGATCCTGTTCTGTTCAAGCGAGCCCTGGATCTTGGCGCCCAGACCGTGATGGTGCCCTTTGTTGACAGCGCACAAGCTGCGCGGCAGGCAGTCAGCAACGCCAAATATCCCCCGCTCGGGACACGTGGCTTTGCTGCAGTCCATCGGGCCAGCGGCTATGGCACTGCGACCGATTATGCAAAGCGTGCGAACGATTCGGTCTTCACCATTATTCAACTGGAAACGCCACAGGCCGTGGCTGCGCTTGAGGACATTGCTGCCGTGCCCGGCGTGGATGCGCTGTTTCTTGGTCCTGGTGATCTGTCGGCAAACATGGGACATATCGGCAATCTGGCTCACCCAGAGGTGCAACAGGTGATTGCCGACGTGGCGCGGCGTTGCCAGGCCATTGGCGTGCCTTGCGGCATTGTCGGGCCCACCCCGGAAATGGTCTCGAGTTTTATCAGTTCCGGCTATGCATTTGTGGCAGTGGCCTCTGACATGGGCATGATGATGCGTCAGGCCAGCGCGTTCATTCAGGCCATCCGTCCGGCACTGGCCAAGGGTTATGACGGTGGCGTTTATTGATTCGTCATCGTTGACGGCAAAACGGCGCATCGTTGTACTTGAACAATGGAGGAGACAAATATGATATCTGGCATAACGAGATCGAATCGAAAAAAGCTTATCAAATATGCAATGCTCTTGGTCGCTACATCTGTCCTGAGCACGAGCGCCACAGCCCAAAATGCCTATCCGGAAAACCCGGTGACCATTCTGGTGCCGTTCGGCCCGGGCGGCACATCTGACATCATGGCCCGGATTCTGGCAAAACACCTGCGCCAGGCGATGGGGGGCAATCTCATTATCGACAATAAGGGCGGTGCAGGCGGTGCAATCGGCATGATGCAGCTCAAGCGTGCCAAGCCGGACGGCTACACCCTGGGCTTGTCCGTCATCGGCCCGGAAGTCTTGCAGCCTGGGATGCGCAAAACAGGCTACACATATCAGGATTTCGATCATATCTGCGGGACCTATTCGGTGCCACTGATGATGATGGTACCCCAGGACTCGGCATTCAAAAACATGCAAGATGTTGTCGCATTTGCCAGAAAAAATCCCAGACAACTGACTTATGGTACATCCGGCACAGGCACGCTGCTGCATATTGCCATGGAAATGCTCATGAAACAGGCCAACTCAACTGCGCTGCATGTGCCCTATAAAAGCTCAGCGGAAATGGTGACCGGGTTGCTGGGCAAACAGGTGATGGTAATCAGCGATACCACAACCGTGGCCAAGCAATACAAGCTGCGTCCCCTGGGCATTTTTTCCGACCAACGACTCGAGTCAAGTCCACAGGTGGCCACGACCAAGGAAGGCGGATGGCCGATCCAGGCAACCATTTGGGGCGGGCTGATAGCACCCAAGGGACTGCCACAGGAAATCGTCTCGAAACTGGAAGCTGCATGCGAAAAAGCGGTGAACAGTGAGGGCTATAAAGCCGACGTTGAACCCCTGGATACCCCACCTCATTTCATGGGTGCCAAAGCATTTGCCGCCTTTGCACAAGATGAATCGGAAAAGTACACCAAGCTGATTCGGCAGATGGGTATCAGCAATGAAAAGTAGGGAAGGTTCGAGTTTTCGCAATTGCAGGGCATGTGTTTTCAGGGGCAATCGGTAACGACCCTACTTGACATAATTTTCTGAAAAGCTATACTTATTTGATCAAGGGGAGTAGCTTTCCGCCGTCGCATCGTCATTACGGCTGTCATGTCTTGGCATGGCGCCCGGTGCACGGGCAACACATCTGGTGTTGTAAGCAAGACCTTGCCATTAAAGGGCAAGGTCCATAATCCTGATTAAGAATAAATGGCCTGTGTCCTTTACGGATCAGGTCATTTTCGTTTGTGCCGATACTTTGTGTATTGGCTGGTTGCACGGCACCCTGTCGTGCAACCAGAGCGGGCCGATCCATATTCAATTCTAATTTTTATATTAATGGATTCCGGGTGAACTTATGCTTGAATTTTTTCAGACTCTGAGCTGGACAGCGGTATTTCAAATTATCATGATTGATATCCTGCTTGGGGGTGATAATGCGGTTGTGATTGCGTTGGCCTGCCGTAACTTGCCGAAAAAGCAGCGCATGCAGGGGATTTTGTGGGGTACTGCGGGTGCGATCATTCTGCGGGTCGTACTCATTACATTTGCATTGACACTATTGACAGTTCCGTATCTGAAAATTGTGGGTGGGTTGCTGCTTATCTGGATCGGGATCAAGCTGCTTATCCCGGAAGATGATGCGCATGACAAGATCAATGGAGGCTCGTCGGTCTGGTCTGCGGTCAAGACGATTATTATCGCGGACTTTGTCATGAGCCTGGATAACGTTATCGCGATTGCCGGCGCGGCGCAGGGTGCGCACGCAGATCATCAGACGGGGCTGGTTATTGCCGGTCTGATTATCAGCGTACCCATCATTATCTGGGGCAGCACACTTGTCCTGAAACTGATTGACCGTTATCCCGGCGTAGTGCTTTTCGGCGCGGCATTGCTGGGCTGGATCGCCGGTGGCATGCTGGTCAGTGACCAGGTTGTTCTGGAGCGTTTCGGCGACGTCACCGGCACTGTTAAGATCGCCGTAGAAATCGGTGGCGCCTTGCTGGTCGCATTGGTCGGAAGCTGGCTGGGGCGACGCAAGAAAATGGTATCTGCCGGGCAGGCGTAACGCAGCACCCGTGCCGGTAACAACACAGGCGGTCTTGATGCTCGCCTGTGTTGGTGTCCTGCCAGCGTTGTGCGATTGTAATCATGCGGTCTTAAGCGCTATGCTCAAGACCGGTCTTGGTTCTGCAGTCTTGAATGGCTGAACGCGTATTAGAACGACGATTGCAACGTATCGGGCGCGACCTCTGACAGGGCATTTTGCTCAGTTTGTTTCGGACCACCTATAGCGGTGTGCCGCGGCCGGTTCTTTGCGTAATCAGTCCGTAAAATTCGGGTCGTCGGTGGCTTTCAAAATTGAACACATTCTTGCGAAAGGCTTCTGCCAGCGCCAGATCCGCTTTGACGGCGATTACCTCGTCTTCTTCTGTACTCGCTTGTGCAACGATCTCGCCTGTGGGGGCAACGATTACGGATCCGCCAATCATGTGATGACCGTCTTCCGACCCGCATTTGGCAGCCGCCGCAGCCCACACGCTGTTTTGGTATGCGCTGGCCTGCAATGTAATCAAATGGTGGTGCATTCGCAGATGAACCGGTTCCGTCCAATGGATATTCTGCGAGGGCGTGTTATACCCGAGTACGATGACCTCGGCATTTTGCAGCGCCATGACGCGCCACGTTTCCGACCAGCGGCGGTCATTGCACAGACACATTCCAATGTTGCTGCCCATGGCCTCCCAGACGCCAAATGTCTTGTCTCCGACACGGAAGAATTTCTTTTCCAGATGTTGAAACGGAGCATCCTTTTTGTGATCATCATGCCCAGGCAAATGAATTTTTCTATATTTGCCGACTACTTCCCCTTTTTCATTGACCAGTATCGCGCTATTGTACGG
>JBOIGK010000305.1:0-4912 GCA_050742695.1 Advenella sp.
CGCCCCATGTGGCTACGCCAGCCACAATGAGAAGGGACAAAAATAATAAACGCCAGGACATCTGCATACCTCGGTTGTAATTCGGCCAATTTTAGCCGTTTTCCCCAAATACTTTGCCGCCATGTTCACGCATGGCGTGAAAATTAATCTCCGGATTCAGTTCCTGCGCCACCCGCAACTGCGCGGGGGAAGTAATCAGGAACGCCAGTGCATCCACCACATCGTAGGCAATATGAGCTGCATTGCTGTCGATGAACTTCTTGAGCGCTTTCGGGTTCTCGCTGGTGACCCAGCGCGCCATAGTATAGCGCGAGGGGATCATGCGGGCGTCGGCGCCGTATTCGGTCTTGAGGCGATGCGCCACAACTTCGAACTGCAGTTGCCCGACCGCGCCTAGCAGCAAAGCGCCGCCCGCGGCTTGCGGACGGAACACCTGAATTGCCCCTTCTTCGCCCAATTGGGTCAGGCCGGTGCGCAACTGCTTGGTGCGCAGGGGATCCTTGACTTCCACGGCCTGGAACAGCTCCGGGGCAAAGAACGGCAAACCGGTAAATTGCAAGGTTTCACCTTCAGTCAGAACATCGCCCAGTTGCAGCACGCCATGATTGGGAATACCAATCACGTCGCCAGCATAGGCTTCATCAAGCAGGTCGCGTCGCTGGGAGAGGAATGACACCACGTTATTGGGGCGGATTTCCTTGCCAGTGCGGCTCACTTTCAGGCGCATACCACGCTCAAAGCGACCGGAACTGACACGGACAAACGCGACCCGGTCCCGATGCGCAGGGTCCATATTAGCCTGAACTTTGAATACAACCCCTGAAAATTTGGTTTCATCCGGTTGCACGACGCGCTGCAGGGCCTGCCGCGCGCCTGGTTTGGGTGCCCATTCCACCAGCGTATCCAGTACTTCCTGCACACCGAAGTTGTTGATGGCCGAGCCGAAAAACACCGGTGTCTGCTTGCCCGCCAGAAAAGCTTCGTGTTCGAAGGCTGGCGCGGCGTCTTGCAGCAGATCGATCTCTTCCTTGGCCTTGTCGAATGCGCTACCAAAACGGCGGCTGATCTCAGGGTTGTTCAGGCCGTCGATGATGTCTTGGTCATTGTTGCGGCGTTCCTGGCCGGCACGGAAAATACGCATGCGATCACGCCGGATATCGAATACACCACCAAAGGATTTGCCCATGCCGACGGGCCAGGAAAACGGCACGGCGTCCATGCCCAGGTGTGATTCGATTTCAGCCAGCAGATCCAGCGGTTCCTGAACTTCACGGTCCATCTTGTTGATGAACGTAATAATAGGCGTGTTGCGTGCGCGGCACACCTGCAACAGGCGAATCGTCTGCGGTTCGACACCGTTGGCGGCGTCAATCACCATTAGCGCGGCATCCACGGCAGTCAACACCCGATACGTATCTTCGGAGAAGTCCTGGTGGCCCGGCGTGTCCAGCAGGTTGATCACGCAGTCGCGATATTCCATCTGCATGACAGAAGAAGCTACCGAGATTCCACGCTGTTTCTCAATCTCCATCCAGTCTGAAGAGGCGTGCCGACTTGCCTTGCGCGCCTTGACGCTGCCGGCAATCTGAATCGCACCCGCGAACAGCAGCAGTTTTTCAGTTAGCGTGGTTTTACCGGCATCGGGGTGAGAAATAATCGCAAAAGTCCGACGGCGGGCGACTTCCTGCGGAATGGAATGAGTAGACATCTAGGGCTATTTTCTGAATTTGAAGAAGGGAGCAAGGGCGAATGTACCCGAAGGATGGGCCGATTGCCTGCAAACCGTACATGTTAAACGTAATTGGCGTATTTGGTCTCGGAAACGGCGCTGGAGGCAAATGATTCATCTGGCATGCATGGGCACGCCTCGGCAGCCAGTGAACAGACCGATGGTCGATTGCACCAGGCGGCATCAGGTTCAGACCGGCAGCACGAGCCAGCTCACCGGCGCCGCCTGTGCTGTCGGTAAGGGCATACAATAGTCGCTGTTGACGATCATTTATGGCCATAGCAATGACAAGCCTTCATACCCTTTCTGCGACCGAGCTGATGGCGCTGATTCACGCCAGGAAAATCTCGCCGGTGGAGTTGGTCAGGACCAGCCTGGAGCGCGCCGAAGCGCTCAATCCTACCTTCAACTGTTTCATTACGATTTGCGGTGACAAAGCCATGCAACAGGCGCGCGAGGCCGAGCAGGCCATCATGGCTGGCAAGCCGCTGGGGCGTCTGCATGGCATTCCGTATACCGTCAAGGATCTGGTGCATACGGCGGGGGTGCGCACCACCTTCGGTACTGTGCTGTATAAGGATAACGTGCCGGCGCAAGACGCGCCGGCTGTGGCCAGGCTTAACGCCGAAGGCGCCATTTTGCTGGGCAAGACAACGACACCGGAGTTTGGCTCACAGCCCTTTACCCGGTCGCCGTTATTCGGGCAGACGTGCAACGCCTGGGATGTCAAACGCACAAGCGGGGGCTCCAGCGGCGGCGCTGCCGTGGCCACCGCCGTTGGCATCACCCCGCTGGCCATTGCCACTGATGGCGGCGGCTCAACCCGGATCCCGGCCGCCTGTAATGGCGTCGTGGGGATCAAGCAAAGCAATGGCGTCATTCCGCACAGTCAGGCCCAGGACTTGTTCGGCAACCAGACCTATGTCACCCCGACAACACGCAACGTAGCCGATACCGGCCTGATGATGGATATCATGGCCGGAGATTACGACCTGGACCCCTGGTCTATCGGACGGCAACCAGCCGATTACGAAAAGGCGGCGCGCCACGAGGGCGACCTGCGCGGCAAACGGATCCGATATTGTTATGCGCCGCAGGGCAGGACAATATCCAGGGACGTGCAGGAAAAATTCGACGAAGCACTGCGTGTGCTTGAAGGTCTGGGCGCAGTGCTCGAACCCTTTGATGCGCCGGATTTTATTGTCGAGCCCACCTGGCGCACCATCAATCATACCGTCTGGCGGGCCCGCTTTTTGCCTTTGTTGGAACAGCACGCAGACACTTTCAGTGAAACCTTCCGACGCCAGGTCTTATCGGCGGGAGAATTTTCCGCCATGGACTACCAGGAAGCCATGTTTACGCGCACTGCGTTATTTAAACGGCTGCAGGGGCTGTTTACTTCTGCCGACCTGCTGGTGGTCCCGACGCTGACACGGACAGCGCTGCCGCTGGATATGGATCTGTTTGACCCGTTCGAGATGGATGGCCACAGCTTCGAGGGCATTCGCAGTTACTGGTACCCGTGGACAATGGTGTTCAATATGACCGGGCATCCTGCCATGACCCTGCCTTGCGGTCTGGCGCGCGACGGGTTGCCGGCGGGCATTCAGTTTGTCACGCGCTGGGGCAGCGATGCGCAACTGCTTCAGTTCGCATCTGTCTTTGAGCAGGCCAGGGGAGTTGCTGATGTTCCTCCTTTGGCCCGCTAGCCGTGATGTTGCGATAGCCCGGGTCTGGGTACTCATCATGGACGTTGTGCCGGACACGTGGCCTGGGTGGCAGATCTGGACATTATCAGACGCTGTTGATCCTGTTCCGCCCTGGCAATGGTGCTCCTACTCCATGCTGATGCCGGTGCGTTGTACCACCGGACGCCAGGTTTCCAGTTCGTCGCGTATCCGTTTTGAGGTCTCTACTGCGCCCTGCGGCCACGTAATCAGGCCTCGCGCGGCAAGTTGTTGTTTCAGGTCGGCCGCGCCCGCCGCTTTGATAAAGGCTGCCTCCAGATTCTTGATTGTCTTGTCGGGCGTGCCGGCAGGCACGACGATGCCATAAAAACTGGTCGCTGCCTTAAATTCAGGAAACCCCTGTTCTGCCAGCGTAGTCACGTTGGGAAGCGCCTCGAGCTTTTGCGTACCGCTTACGCCCAGAAACTTGAGTTTCCCGGCGCTGTACAAAGGCATCATGCTGGCAACGGCATCCCAGCCGATCGGGACAATGCCGCTGGATACATCAACCAGCATGGGCGAGGCGCCGCGATAGGCAACCGGTTCTATTTTCGTGTCCTGGCTTTCATTGAGGGCCAGCATGCCCAGGTGTCCTGAGCTGCCCAGTGTGGCAACGCCCAGGCTGGCGCCGGCTTTCGGGTTCTTTTTGGCCCATTCGACAAAACCCTTCATGTCATTGAAGGGCTGGGATGCGCCCGTCACGATGGCGGTGGGAATGTTGACGAGCGTGACGACCGCGCGCAGGTCCTTTTCTATGTCATATCCCGGATTCTTATAAGTTAGCGGAAAAATCGTCAACAGCGGCGACGGAACCAGATATACCGTTTTGCCATCCGGTTTTGCATTCAGCACATGTTTGAGGCCAATGCGGCCCGACGCGCCCGGTCGGTTTTCCACAATCACGGTGCCCGCACCGTCTTTACGCAGTTGCTCTGCGAACGTGCGCGCTGTCGTATCGGCAGCCCCGCCCGGCGCATAACCCACCACGATTGTCATCGGGTCAGGGAGTATGTTGGTGGTGTCCTGGGCATGGACAGGCATGCCCGCAGCGCAACAGGCAAGCAATAGAAGAAAGCGGCGACGAATGGGCAAGGCGAAGGGCATTGGCTGATCTTTCCGTAAAACTGGTCGTAATCAAATGAATGGTTATGCCAATAATACGGGAAATTGGGCGTGATGACCTGCTACGGTTTTTCTTTGGCGCTGAAAAACAGAATAAAGTACCCGAGAACAGCGGCAAGCACCGAGCCGGCAAATACGCCGATCTTGGCCAGATCCTGCACCGCCGGGTCAGTAAACGCCAGGGCGCCGATGAACAGGCTCATGGTAAAGCCGATACCGCATAGCATGGCCACACCGTAGATCTGCGGCCAACTGGCCCGTTCCGGTTTGTTGACCAGGCCGAATTTGACTGTCAGCCAGACCAGTCCGAAAATGCCCAGTTGCTTGCCCAGGA
>JBOIGK010000306.1:0-10234 GCA_050742695.1 Advenella sp.
AGTCAGCTCAGGCTCAAGTCCGGAGCGGGTTCCTTTGGCAACCGCCTCAAACCGCCCTGCGCTAGCCAAAACCAGCCTGGCGTGTTCAACCAGAACACGGCCTGCCTCGGTAAGACGTGGACGGTGACCACTGCGATCAAACAGCAAAATGCCCTGGGTTTCCTCTAATGATGCAATGGCCTGACTAATCGATGACTGCGCTCGCGATAGCGCTTTACCAGCCGCAGAGAAACTCCCGGTCTCGACAATTGCCACCAGTACGCGTAGCTGATCAAGTGTAAGGTTTCCGATCAAAATGCCTCCCTTGGCCGTATATCCATCGGTAAATATGATTAAAACTATCATATTTTTATCACTTCCGGTGATAGATCCTGCGAGATATAGTGTCCTGACACATATCAAGGAAGAACAGGCATGTCCGTACTTTTAGTTGTAGAAACGAGTCCCAGAGCAGAAGGTTCAATCTCGCGCAACATGACTCAATCATTTTTGGAGCGCTGGAGCGCCGCTAACCCGTCTGGTGAAATCATTGAGAGAGATCTGGTAAAAACCGATTTACAGTTCATCACAGAACATTGGCTTGAAGCATATTTCACCCCTGCTGATCTGCACACGTCAGAGATGAAAGAACGGCTACAGCTCTCAGACATACTTATTGATGAATTGCAGGCAGCCGATCATCTTGTAATAGCGACACCCGTTTATAACTATAACGTTCCGGCCTCACTGAAGGCATGGATCGATGCAATTGTTCGCAAAGGTAAAACCCTTGGATTTGATGGTCACGGCCTGGTCAGAGATAAAAAGGCAACCGTGCTTATTGCCTCAGGCGGCGTTTATACTGATGGATCATTTCTTCAGGAGCGCGACATTGCTACGCACTATCTTCGTTTAATTCTTAAAGTCATTGGCATTACTGATGTCACTTTCATCGCCGGCGGCGGTGCCAAGGCCGTGGACCTAGGTGAAATTACGATGGAGTCATTTGTGAATAAATTAAGTCACGAACTCGTTCTGGCAGCGGCAAAGTAGCGTTTTGAATTGCCACTGCCAGTCACAGTGGATGTGGTAGTGGACTCTTCCCAGTTTTTCAGCAATGTCAGCAAAGGCGGGGCCCCCAGAGTAAAGCGAAATCACAACCTCAGCAAACTAGCAGCGCTAGTATGCAATTTCACCCTCTATCACGCGCACACAAGAACCGGAAATGGTCACTTCGGTGACAACACCTTTGTCCTTTATCACCTTGACGCCAATTAAACTGCGTCGACCCATTTCCACGCCTTGCTCAATGGTGAGCGAGCGGGCGATATCTGGTTCTGGTACTAGTGATACGAGGTAGGCACCAAGTGCCGCCGACGCACTGCCCGTCGCCGGGTCTTCAGAGACGTTGTCCAGCGGTGCAAACATGCGTGCTCGGATATCCCAAGGTGAGTCGGAAGAACGTACATACACAAAGAGTGAGAAGTCGTGGCTGCCCTCCAGCGTTGGGCCTGCAGCGTCTTTGAAACATGCCAAATTCGGTCGGGCAAGAGCGAGTGTTGGCAGATCTACCAGTTCAGCCACGACAAAGCTTAACCCCACAGAGACAACCAATGGGCTATGAGTAGTCGTGCGCACCGTCTCTGCTGGGATTGAAACACAACGCGCGACTGTCTCCGGATTGATTGTCCGGCCGATCATGAAGGGCTGGGGTGCACGAACCGATGCGGACAAGATATGGTTGCCGTCACGCGTCAGATCCACGCGAACCAGGCCTGCCTGTTCTTCGAAGCGTAGCGTGTTGCCTACCTGCTTTCCGAAAACCTCGGACTGTTGGCCGAGCACAAAGGCTGTTCCCACATTTGGGTGCCCGGCAAATGGTACCTCTGTGGTAGGGGTGAAGATACGAACCCGCGCCGTGTTCTCGGGGTTTTCTGGGGGCAGCACGAAGGTAACTTCGGAATAGCCGAATTCTGCGGCAATCTTCTGCATCTGGACATCACCCAAACCGCGGGCATCGGTTATTACAGCCAGCGGATTACCCTCGAAGCGCGTGGAAGTGAAGACGTCGACCGTTGTAAAACTGACCTTGTTCATAAGACTCCAATAAATAATCTGATTTTAGCGTCTGTCAGCCGGACAACTGCCAAGTACAATCAGTGAAAATAGTTCGCCTGATTTTAAAGGTATTTTTCAATCTCTCTATATCAAAATAAGTCATCGAAACTTAACAATTATTCTAAAACCTCAAACAAATCATGGCCTTCCGTCGGGGCGGACGCCTTTACTTATTTCGCTTTGTTGATCAATCGCGCACTATCTCTGGATGGCGGAAATCCGAACTGACGTGAATACTCGCGGCTAAATTGGTTTGGGCTTTCATAGCCCACCCTGAACGCGATGGCGGTCGCATTGCCTTCGCCGGCGAGAAGAAGCGAACGGGCGTGCAGCAACCTCACATGCTTTTGATATTGCAAAGGGCTAAGCGCAGTCACTGCCTTGAAGTGACGATGGAAGGCCGAGACGCTTAGCGCTGCCATCTCTGCCAACATCTCTATTCGCAACGGCAGGCTATGGTTCTCTCTGATCCACCGAATAACAACCCCAATGCGCGATAACGCCGTATCGGGCATTGCAATATCACGCAACATCCACCCCAGCGGCCCCTTCAGCGTGCGAAATAGAATTTCCCGCTCGTACACGGATGCCAGTGCGGCAATGTCTTCCGGCTGTCCTATTAACCGCAGCATGCGAACCCAGGCATCAAGCAGGTCACGCGTCACCGGTGCTACCGAGAATCCTGGGCTGTAGCCCCCGCTGCCTGCAGGTTTAGGCAGGTCCGCTAGCAAATTGGCGACAGTGGTGGGCTCTAATGTGAGACTGACTGCCAAATACGGCTCCCCATTTTGCGATGGATGGATTGAACCGACAGCCGGCAGATCGACGGACATCACGAAATAGGTCGCGGGGTCATAGTGCAGCGTTTGATCCCCCACGGTCATGGTCTTTGATCCAGTAAGGATCAAATTGATCATTGGATCATAGACCGCAGCCAGCAGATGATCAGGGATCTTGCCACGCACCATCGCCACGCGCGGTATCCCGGTTTCTGTCCGACGATTTTCTGCCCCGGCAGCCAGGCGCCGAAGTTCCTGAAGTTGCGTTTCCATGAAAAGCATTCTTTCACGCCAATGCCCCACCGTCAATAAAAAAGCAGAAATAGGCAAGTTTTCAGGAGGATCGTGAGCGCGCCGGATCGAAGCAAACTCTACAATTTGCTTATCCCATCCGGATGTCAACCAATGAAAATGGTAAAGAATGCTGATGGCAGTCGCCAGCCTGGGTGCAAGCAGAGTGCTCGGTCGACCAAAAACGAAATATTGTTAGTTATAACGGCAATCTGCACGCCACCGCGAAAGTCAGACGCGCTATCGCAGTTGCCGGCAGGTACGTCATTTAACCAGGAAATTATCATGCTCGATCACATCTTTCTCACTGTAAGCGATATCAATCGCTCCATCGCTTTTTATACAAAAGTGCTGCCAATCCTTGGCATTACCAACCGGCATGATTATGACGGCAAGGATGGCCCCGCCGGACATCCAGATCTAAAGGGTTTCGGTGCCAAAGGACGGATATTTTTCTGGTTAAGACAAGGACAGCCAGCGCCTGAAGCGGTGCACGTGGGGTTTGTGGCAGACTCTGAAGACATCGTAAACGCCGCCAATGTTGCGGCACTTGCTGCGGGTGCGACACAGATCCATATGCCAGGGCCGCAGCTTCATTATGACCCCCGCTATTACGCCGCGCAGGTTAAGGACCCTGATGGCTACAGCCTGGAGTTCGTCTACAAAAGCTGGCAGCACGATGATGCCACTCAATAACAGAACCGTCGTGAACACGCTGATTGCGGCTACCAATGCATTCGCTATTGACGCAACCCTTGCTTTGTTCTCACCGGATGCGGTCATTCTTGATGTGTCGGTCGGCGAGCAATTCACTGGACACGCCGGTATCAGCGACTATCTGAAGCAATATTTCGTTGACTATCACACACAGACCCGTTTGCTGTCCGCTGAATTCAAAGAGCAGAGCCAGGCAAACGTCCGCGTTGATTTTACGGGCGACTTCGGCCACGAGATCGGCTTGTTGTTGTTCTCGTTCGACACCAGTTGGCGCATTGTTCGTATTGACGCGGCTCTTGAATAAGCCCGCCAAATAGTGATTAATCGCTTTTTCTGAAGCAATAGATGGAAATAGTATGAAAAAATTAATGATCTATGGAGCAGCCGGTTATACCGGCAGCATGACCTCTGAACTTGCGCACACCGCTGGCCTTGCACTGGTTCTGGCAGGTCGCAATGCTGAACCGTTATCTGCATTGGCTGCTCAGACACAAGCTGAGTATCGCGTATTTGGTCTGGATAATGACGCCGCAATCGACAAAGCGCTGTCAGACGTATCAGTTGTCCTCAATTGCGCCGGACCCTATATGTATACCGCTGGCCCGCTCATGCGCGCCGCGCTACGTAATGGTGTGCATTACCTTGATATCGCTGCTGAGCTCGATAGCTACCACCTGGCGGAAAAACTGGATGCGCAGGCAAAAGCCGCGGGTGTAATGTTGCTCCCGGGTAGCGGTGGTAGTGTGGCAATGCTCGGCTGCCTGGCTGCGCATGCGATAGAGCGCGTTAGCGAGCCGCGCAAAATCAGCATTGCGCTGCATGTGTCGGGTTCGATGTCGCGCGGTTCCGCAGTCAGCGCCAGGGAAAACCTGACGACGCAAACGCTCATTCGTGTGGGCGGCCAATTGGCCACCAGAAACAGCACTGCCCCCGATTTCTTTGACTTTGGCGCTGGCCTGGTCTCGTGTTTTCCAGTGACACTGCCCGACTTGATTACTATCGGCATGGCGACCGGCGTCCCGGACATTGAGACTTTCGTGCGCGTGTCCGGTAATGCCTTTCCCACAGGCGACCTGAGCGCCATGCCCGCCGGGCCGACGATAGAAGAGCGCAACGCCAATCGCTATCAAGCGGCGATTCAGGTCATTGCGGCGAATGGGCTGCAAGTTTGTTCTGTTCTGGATACGGTAAATGGCTACACCTTCACACCAATGGCAGCAGCGGAAGCAGCACGGCGCGTGCTTGCCGGAGACTACAGGTCTGGCTTTCAGACACCTGCTGGGCTATTTGGCAAAGGCTTTGCACAGACGATTGCCGATACGCACATATCCGACTGCAACTAATGCGTGAGTGACTGGTTAAGCAAATATCAAATATGTGATTTGGCTTACAGATTACAACGGCACTTTAGCTGTTATAGCCCAGTGTATCCATCGCGCCTGTCTTAACCGGTGAAACAGCGGAAGGTTGTCTGAACCTGGCCGCATCCCGCGCCGGCGGCATGCCAAAGAGGCGTGCATATTCACGACTAAATTGTGACGCGCTTTCATAGCCGACGGTAAAAGCAATCGTTGCGGCATCTGCCGGATCGAAAATAAGCAGCCAGCGCGCCCGCAGCAGACGTAGACGCTTCTGGTATTGTATGGGCGTCATATTGGTGACTGTTTTGAAATGACGATAAAACGCCGCCACGCTCATATCTGCTATGGCGGCCAGGTTATCGATTCGAAACGGCTGGGTATAATGCTCGCGTATCCAGTGGATGGCGCGGCGAATCTGTGACAGTCGCCCATCAGGGCAGGCGATATCGTAAAGCACGTCTCTTAGCGGGCCTTGCATCGCTCTAAAAAGAATTTCACGCTCAATCATAGGGGCAAGCACAGCGGCATCCCCTGGCCGCTGGATGAGTCTCATCATGCGCAACCAGGCATCGATCATTTCAGCAGGTGCAGTGACTGCTGAAAAACAGCTCATGCTTTGTCGCTCCTGCCCACTATTGGCATTGCTGTCTTCATCCAGCAACGTGGCAATCACATCCGGGTCCAGTGCGAGACTGATGGCCTGATAAGGCAGATCAGGCCCATCGGCATAAATCTCTCCGGTCGCGGGCACGTCAACTGGAACGACAAAGTAAGTCGCTGCGTCATAGTTAAAAATATTGCCGCCTATAGACAGGCTCTTGCTGCCTTGAAGAACAAGGTGAAGCATGGGCTGATAAACCTGATTCGCACAGGCTTCCGCCTTAACCATCGACACGCGCGGGATACCGGTGTCTGTCCACTTGCTGTCGGCGCGCATCACAATGCTGCGCAACTCATTCATTGCCTTATCCATAAGGCTGAGCATAAGGCAAATCCCAAATCAGAACAAGATAATTGATAAGAATAGGCAATGATAAGAGAAGAATTGGCACGTGCCCTTGCCTTCGTTCGATGGATACTGTTGGTATGTAGAACAATGTGCTCAGCGAAATTTTACATGTGTACATTTTATTCTTCCAATAAATTATTCAACGATCAAAGGTAATACAAATGAAATTATCAGGCAAAATTGCTGTTGTAACGGGTGCCGCCAAAGGTATTGGCGCGGGTATCGCCAGCGCATTTGGCTCAGCGGGAGCCACCGTTATAGTCAATTATGCGTCTAGCAAGGATGACGCAGATAAAGTTGTTGCACAGATTCTCGCTCAAGGTGGAAAAGCCAAATCCATTCAAGCGGATATGAGTAAATCAACTGATGTAATTCGCATGTTCGATGCGGTCCGCAGTGAGTTTGGAACACTGGATATTCTTGTTAATAACGCGGGTGTCGCCGTATTTGAGATGATTGACGATCTCACAGAAGAAGCCTTCCACAAGCAATTTAATCTCAACGTGCTGGGATCTCTGCTTGCAACCCGTGAAGCGTTAAAACAATTTAGCGCGTCTGGCAGTATCATTAATGTCAGCTCCATTCTGAGTACCGATCCCTATTTGGCATCCAGTGTTTACGCTGCCACAAAAGGCGCCGTGGATACCTTGACCTTGGCCCTGGCCAGAGAACTGGGACCACGCGGCATCAGGGTGAATTCTATTTTGCCCGGGCATACGAATACCCCTGGAACGCACGGAAACTTTGCCGGTGAATTAGGCGAAAAACTGATCAGGGGAACGCCTTTAGGCCGTTTTGGAGAACCGGAGGATATCGCACCTGTCGTCGTGTTTTTGGCCTCTGATGACGCACACTGGGTAACAGGGGAATCGCTCAGAGTTTCTGGTGGCGTACGAGGTGTCGGGTACTAATCTCCAGGCGCCTTCGCGCTTGTAATTGCTGAGTTTTTACCTGTTGGCCTGTTACTGCACATTGCCAGCACTACAACAATAGCGACACTTGGCTGACCGTTGGCAAGGTCAGCCTTCGCGTCTCTTCAGCCAATACCCTAGCGCGGCAACCGAGGCAGCTGCAATCGCAGCTATAACCCCACCTAACACAGCAACGCTTTGCACTCCCCACCATGAAATACTGGTTCCTCCAAGCATGGCACCCAATGCAATACCGGCATTGGCTGCTGATACGTTGATCGTGCCAGCCAAGGCTTGTGCCTGAGGAGCCGACTTCATTACACGGATCTGGCATATCGGATAAAGCGCCGTGTTTGCAATGCCCCACACGCCTAATGCAATTGCCAATCCCACATGCTGTGTAGCCCAAAATGCTGTGGCAAACATCCCAATCGTCAGTAAAACGCTAAACGCTGCAGTCGTAGCCAACGGCTTACGGTCTACCCACCGGCCACCCAACCAGTTACCAATAAGGCCAACTGCGCCAAACCCCATTAACCACCAACCCACATGAGAGGAAGGCACTTGAGCAATCTGTTCGAGAAATTCGGCCAAATAGGTATAGCCGGTAAACATCGCGGTGAAAATGACGATGGACAAAAGCACGTTGGCAACAAAAACAGGATCACGAAGAATACGCGCTTGCTGCGTCAGGCCCACGCGTTTGCCCGCTGTCATCGACGGCATGAAAACCTGCAGTAGCACAGCGATCAGGGCAGACAGGACCGCCAGCGCCCAAAAAGCACCCCGCCAGCCGATGACATTGCCGGCAACGGTGCCAAGAGGAATACCAAAAAGCATCGCAGCGGAAATGCCGAGATACACCCTAGACACCGCTCTTCCCGCACGTTCCGGGCCCGCCAACTGAGCCGCTGTTTCGCTCGCGGTCCCCCAAAACACCGGTAATGCGAGCGCTGGCAAGATGCGGGCAACGGCCAAAACCCAGATATTAGGAGCCAATGCGGCAATCGCGTTCGAAACAGCAAAGAGCACCAAGACTGCCATGAACAGGCGCTTGCGCTCGACGTGTGCCAGCCACGCAGTCAGTGGCGGCCCAAACAGCATGACGACCACGGCGAACAAAGTCACTAATTGCCCAGCGGTTGCCACAGGAATCGAGAGATCTCTGGCCAACGCAGGTAGCAGACCAACCATGAGAAATTCAGTTGTGACAATGATGAAAGCTGCGATTGCCAGAATGAAGGTAGATACAGAATCGGCCCGGACCAAGCCTTGGGGCCGATTCAGGGCCGCGGTATTTTGCGAATAAGACATTTTTTTCGGCTTAAGATTTATGAGTCTTAAGTTTATTATGTCTATAATTTCTTATGTTGGACTAATTTTCCACTCATTTAATCCTAATATTCCATAATCTAAAACCGCAAGTGCGCGCCTAAATGGTTCAGTAACACATCGACTTTAGGAAGTAACTGTCTGCCGCGTTGCCACAATAGATACAAAGGCAGGCCATCCATCGCTAGCGATGGTAGTACTTGTACGAGTTCTCCTTTGGCCAGCCGATCTTTTATAAGCCACGTAGACATTTGCCCAACGCCAAATCCCTGTAAAACAGCGTCGACCCAAGCGTCGGCATTTCCGACCTCCAGCCGGGCTGCAGGATGGCATTGCTCGATGGGCGCATCACCGCGCTGTATGTACCATGGAGTGGGGGTGCCGTCGGGACGTCGATATAGTACGGAGTCCAATGAATTTAAGGTTTCAATATCATCTGCAATGGCGCCCACACGTTGCAGATAACTTGGTGCACAACAGAAAATTCGCCGCTCCCGCCCTAAAAAGCGATAGCCAATAGGCGTTGGCCAGGTATCACTCCCCCCGATTCGCACAGCCACATCGACCCCTTCTTCGACCAAGTCCATAAAGCGATCCGTGAACGAGATCTGTGGCTGTACGCCGGGATACGCCTTCAAAAAATCCAGGAGCAATGGCATGACATGCATCCGTCCGTAGGTCGCGGGTAAATCAATCCGCAGCTTTCCTAGCGGAACGGTGTCTTCTGCCTTAAGGACATGTTCGGCCTCTTCAAGCTCAACGAGGACCCGTTGGCACGTACGGTAAAAAGCCTGTCCGGCTTCCGTCAGGGAAAGGCGCCGTGTCGTGCGCTCAAAAAGCCGCACACCCAGTCGAGACTCCAATCGCGTTACCGCTTTACCTACCGCAGAGTTTGTGAGGTTAAGGCGCCTGGAGGCCGCTGTAAAACTACCTGCATCCACAACCGATACGAACACATCGATACCTTTAAGCCGTTCAGAAGAGTACATAATTTAGGGGATTCTCTTATTCAAATACATTGTTGAGCGCCTTAACTAATGAACTAGCAGTTCTTGGAACTTTGCTTTCGCATTGACAGAGGCTGTGCAGCCATAGGTGCCGAGTTTCAAGAGCGAATGGTGACAGCAATTCACATAGTGATTTTGCCGAAGGTCAACATTCAGGCTAAATTGCCTTAGTCAATACTCACGAAAAACTGATCGCCTTCGCAGGAAGGCCCAAACGTTACGACATGCACTGCGACTTGAACTATTTATTATCAAGGATCGCCCACCGCTCATGGTCTCTCCAGGCCCCATCTATAAACAAGTATTCAGGAGAAAATCCTTCCTTTTGAAAACCGACCCTGCGCACCAATTCAATTGAAGCCGAATTACCTGGTTGAATATTGGCCTCTAAGCGATGCAAGCCTAATTCCTCAAAGGCATAGCTGACTGCCAATTGCAAACCCTGCCTCATCAATCCTTGACCTGCCATTTTTGAAGAGCCGTAGAATCCTAGAAATCCACTTTGTAACGCCCCTGCCACTATTTCATTTATATTGATAATTCCGACTATTTTCCGTGATATTTCCTCTCTTACTACAAGCCCGACAACTGCTGCAGTAAGCGTACGTGAAAACCAGTTTTTAAACCCTGCTTGATCTGTAAATGGTGAAACCCAAGGACGATGGTAGTGTTTATTTTGTAAATTGAATTCAATTAACTCATGAGCATCCCCATGCGCGACGCGTTGGAT
>JBOIGK010000307.1:0-2410 GCA_050742695.1 Advenella sp.
TGCCTGGCTCCGAAGGCGCATTGCCCGACGATCCTGCTGTCCTGTTGGAAACGGCCCGCAAGGTGGGTTATCCAGTCATCATCAAGGCAGCCGGTGGCGGTGGCGGACGGGGCATGCGCGTGGTCCACACCGAAGCGGCCCTGGTGAACGCCGTGAATCTGACCAAGGCAGAGGCGCAGGCAGCATTCAATAATCCCGAAGTGTACATGGAAAAATACCTTGAAAATCCACGGCACGTCGAGATCCAGATCCTTGCCGACGGCAAAAAAGATGCTGTCTGGCTGGGTGAGCGCGATTGCTCAATGCAGCGTCGCCACCAGAAAGTGATTGAAGAGGCGCCAGCGCCTGGAATTCCGCGCAAGCTGATCGAGCGCATTGGCGAGCGCTGCGCCGAAGCCTGCCGCAAAATGGGCTATCGCGGTGCGGGCACTTTCGAGTTCCTGTACGAAAACGACGAATTCTATTTCATTGAAATGAATACCCGCATTCAGGTTGAGCACACCGTGACCGAATGCATCACCGGCATAGACCTGGTACAGCAGCAGATCTTTATTGCTGCGGGCGAGCCGTTCAAGCTGCGCCAGCGTGACATTACCTTTAAAGGGCATGCCATCGAGTGCCGTATCAATGCCGAAGATCCCTATACCTTCATGCCATCACCCGGCTTGATCACCAACTGGCACGTGCCCGGCGGACCAGGCATTCGTATTGATTCACATGTGTTCAATGGATATCGGGTGCCCCCCAACTATGATTCCATGATCGCCAAGCTCATTACTTTCGGCGACACGCGTGCTCAGGCCATCGCCCGCATGAATCTGGCCC
The DNA here is from genome assembly GCA_050742695.1 of Advenella sp. Classification (GTDB taxonomy): domain Bacteria; phylum Pseudomonadota; class Gammaproteobacteria; order Burkholderiales; family Burkholderiaceae_B; genus Advenella. Next base: position 826 of record JBOIGK010000307.1, read on the forward strand.
TGTCTGAAATGGTTGTGGAAGGGATTCAAACCAACATCGCGCTGCATCGTGAACTCATGACCGATGCACGTTTTGTCGAGGGTGGAACCAGTATCCATTATCTGGAACACAAACTCGAACAACGAGCAAAATAATCGAGTCAGCAGAAAAGGTCTTCGGACCTTTTTTTGCAATGACGCAAGAGGATAGGCCATGCGGGAACTTGTTTTATCATGCTCGGAAGACCGGGCCGAAGCGCTGTCGGACATACTGCTTGAACTTGGCGTGTTGTCCGTGTCTGTAGAGGACGCCGATTCAGGCACGGAGCGCGAAATGCCGCTTTTCGGAGAACCCGGTGGGGAGCCCGATGTCCAGGCCTGGCATCACAATCGTGTTGTCGCGCTGCTGCCAGACGATATCGTACCCGAAACTTTGCTGGAAGCGCTTAAACAGGAAAGCGGTGAAGACTATGCCGCCTCGGCTGTGTTGCGTGACGTTGCCGACACCGATTGGGTAAGGCTGACGCAATCGCAGTTTGCGCCTATCAGCATTACCGATCAGATCTGGATCGTGCCCAGTTGGCACCGCGAAAATCCCGAGGTGCCCAGCGCCGACGGGCAGGGCCATCCCATTCTGATCGAATTGGACCCGGGGCTGGCCTTTGGCACCGGCAGTCATCCAACCACACATTTGTGCGCGCAGTGGCTCGCGGCCAATTTACAGCAACAGCAGACGGTGCTCGATTACGGTTGTGGCTCCGGTATTCTTGCCATCATTGCAGCCAAACTCGGCGCCCGTGAGATTGTCGGTGTCGATATTGATGAGCAGGCCGTGCAGTCTACTGAGTACAATGCACAGAACAACGGCGTGCAGGTCACGGCATGCCTGCCCGATGGGCTGCAGGCCGGCACCTTTGATGTCGTAGTGGCCAATATTCTGTCAAATCCATTGAAAGTGCTTGCTCCAATGTTGTGCGGTCGTGTGGCGCCGGCTGGCCGGCTTATCCTGTCGGGCGTCCTGGAGCGTCAGGCGCAAGAGGTTGCCGCTGCCTATGCGCCATGGATCGACATGTCGGTATGGCGCAGCCATGAGGGCTGGGTATGCCTGGCCGGCACCCGCAAGCAGACCTGAGAGACTTGTATGAAAACGCGTTGTCCAGATTGCAGTACCAGCTTTGATGTGACACCGGCGCAGTTGAATGTGCGTAACGGCAAGGTACGTTGCGGCGTTTGCTCCACTGTTTTCGATGCTTTTGACCACGCGGTGGAAGAAGATCCCGATTTTCCGGTATTGCGCTCTGTTAAGGCGGACGACGATGCATTCTCTGTTCGCCACGAGCCAGGGCCGGTATACCATCATCCTGCGCGCGCCGGCGACCGCCAGGGTCATCCCTCCGTGTCAACGGGGCGATATCAAGAAGCTGCAGCAGATCCACGCATGGATCAGGCGTTCGAGCCGACGCTGGACAATGAGGATGACGAGGATCAAAGGGACAATGGAGACGACGGGCCGGCGTCGCGGATACGCCGGGCGCAGGACACAGACCGGGCGGCGGGCGAGCGTTTTGTGGTGGGTGCGCCAAGCCTGTCGGGTAGCGGCGCCTATT
>JBOIGK010000308.1:0-4224 GCA_050742695.1 Advenella sp.
ATTATGGCCCAGGGCAACGGCTATCATCGCCAATCTCAGGCGCGACTGCAAAAAGCGGTTCAGGAGAACAACACCAACATCCCTATCCTGAGCTCAGCCGGCGCGCTGGTAGACAGCCTGAAAGAAAAAAACCTGGGCAAGGTATCCATTATCACGCCCTACATGAAGCCGCTCACACAGCGCGTGATAGAATACATTGAGGCCGAAGGAATCAATGTTCATGACTCCATCAGCCTGGAAGTATCTGATAATCTGGAAGTTGGTCGCCTGGATCCGGCCAATCTGCTGGAACACGTGACACGCCTGGATATCGAGGGTGTGGATGCGGTAATTCTGTCGGCCTGCGTGCAAATGCCGTCGCTGCCTTCCATCCAGAAGGCTGAAGACAAGATCGGCAAGCCTGTATTGTCTGCTGCCGCAGCCACGGTTTATCAGATGCTGAAAACTCTCAACCTGGAAACGCGGGTGCCTAACGCCGGATTCTTGCTGTCGGGCAACTAGCGGGTTCATACTCCCACTGAACGTGCCGTGAAAATTGATCTGCTCACATTAAAATTATTTATACGGGTTGTTGATGAGGGCACGATCAGTCGCGCAGCAGAACTGGAAAATATTGCGGCGGCCGCAGTCAGTCGCCGCCTTTCGGAGCTGGAAGACAAGCTTGGCCTGGTCCTGCTGAACCGGACCAACCGCGGTGTCACGCCGACACCTGCCGGTCTGGAACTGTTGTACCGGGGACGCGCGATTCTTAACAGCGTACAGGCAGTGGAACACCAGCTTAGCGACTTTGGCAAAGGCCAGCGCGGCAGCGTCACGCTGGCGGCCAACCCCACCGCCATCACTCAATTTCTGGCTCCGTTACTGGCCGACTTTACCGGCAAATATCCCAATATCCAATTGCATCTGGAAGAGAAAAACAGCCTTAGCATTACGAGGGCGCTGGCCGCTGGCAAACTGGACATCGGCATCTTCACTCAAATTCCATACCAGGACGATATCGAGGTTGCGCATTTTCGCAGGGATACATTGATCGTTCTGGTGCCGGCCGGACATCCCCTGGCCAAACACGATCGGGTTTCTTTCAGGGATACGCTGGACTACAGCCACATTACGCTTACAGCAGGCACCCAGCTCAATTACCAGCTCATTAATGCAGCGCGGGCAGAGTCGACCAATGTCAGGATTGATATTGAGACGTCGGGCTATGACGCCATGTGCGTGCTTATCAACGCCAATATGGGCATCGGCATTCTGCCAGAAGGCTGTGTGGATCTATACCGGGTGCCCGATACCGTGACGGTCAGGCTTGATGAAGAATGGGCGGAACGCAAAATCCTGATTGGCGCCCGCCGTATTCGGGACCTGTCTCCAAGTGCAAGACAGGTATTTGATTTCCTTTCGGAAAACAATGACAGTATACTGTAGTTATTGCTAGTGCAGAGACCGTATTTTCCCGATAGAATTGCGCAAAGGCACCGGTAACTTTAGCGGCCAGGGCAGCCCCTCGGGCAATTCTGATCTGCGCTTCAAGTCACATCAGTATAAGGTTCACTGCATAATGAGAAAGAGAGACAACGACGATCTGCCCACGGTCGACCATTCCGACGAAATCAAGACCAAATTTCATGACCAGGGGCTGTGGTCGCGGCCGGGTTTTCTGGTTCGGCGACTCAATCAGATTCATTACTCCATGTTCTTCGAAGAATGCAAGAACGAAAACATCACGCCCGTGCAACATGGCGTGCTATCAGTATTGCTGAACGAGCAATACCTGGACCAGTCGTCCATCGGCCTGAAAGTGGGCCTGGACCGCACCACCTCTGCTGATGTCATTAAGCGTCTGGCCGATAAGGGCCTGGTAAGCCGCAGGGTCAATCCCGACGACCGGCGTTCGCGCCAGTCTTTCATTACAGAAGAAGGCATCCGCATAATGAAACAATTGCGCAAGGGGATGATTCGTTCACAGGAACGACTGCTAGAACCGCTGAACAATGAAGAACGGGAAATTTTTGTGCGGCTGCTTAGCAAGCTGGTAGAGGAAAATAACCAATATGGCCGGGCGGCGTTAAAGGATATGTAGCACGCCAGCAAAAGTCATGTTCATGGGTATGTCGTGTCGGTCACGCTCCCATGAACAAATTCAGACGCCCGGTGCGCGCCAGCTTAGTTCATATCCTGCGCTACCATCAATTGGTCCACACGGCAAAACGATACCAAGCGCGACCAGCTCTTGGTGGCGCGGCTTGCCCGATCTTAACCGTTGTCGTCTCATCATGGGTCATGGATCATGAGCGGCCAAGTCATAACGGAGAGCCTGTTTATTCGTGCCGGCGACGCCCTGCCATGATCCTGCGTTCCACCCACGCCAGCAAGCCGTAAAGGGCCATCCCCATCAGCGCCAGAATAAACAACGAAGCAAACACGCGCACCGTGTCAATACTTCCCTGCGCGCTCATGATAATGTAACCCAGCCCCTGCTGCGACGAAACAAACTCGCCCACGATCGTGCCCACCAGGGCCAAAGACAAGGCAACTTTCAAACCGGCCACAATCGACGGTAGCGCCGATGGAAATTTTACCTTCAGAAAAAAATCCAGTGAACTGCCCTTGAGCACACGCCCCAGATCAATCAGGTCAGGTGGCACCGAACGCAGCCCATGAACCGTATCGATGATCACGGCAAATACGGCGATCATGAAAGCAATCAGGATTTTCGGTTCAGAACCGGTGCCCAGCCAGATCACAAAAAGAGGGGCCAGAGCGACCTTTGGAATGCTATTGAAGGCAATAATCAGAGGGTAAAAATAGCGCTCGAAAAAACGCGAACTGACCAATGCAACGGCAATAAGAACGCCGCCTGCCACTGCACAGGCAAAGCCTGCCAGCGTGATCAGCAAGGTGTGCCATGCCTGCACGGCGTACCAACCTGCTTCACAGAACAATTCAATGAACACATCGCTGGGGGCAGGCAGGATAATAGGTGCGACCAGACCGGCGCGGCACACAATCTCCCAGATGATCATCAGCACGATCATGGAAATCATGCCGTGCAGTCCATTGCGCGCAGAGGTCATTATTGCATTCATCATCAATGCTCCATGCCTTCAAACAGACCGCGAATATGGGCAGACAGCTGGCCGAACGCCGCTGATTCCCTGATTTGCAGCGAACGAGGCCTTGGAAAATCGATAGGTATGGCCTCGACAATACGACCCGGACGCGGACAAAACACCAGCACCACATCCCCAAGGAAAATGGCTTCAGCTATTGCGTGAGTCACGAAAAGCGTGGTATTGCGGGTTTGCATCCAGATCCGTTGCATCTCGACATTCATCTGATCGCGGGTGAGCGCATCCAGCGCCCCAAAAGGCTCGTCCATCAGCAACAGGCGTGGGTCATCCACCAGCGCCCTGCAAATTGAAGCGCGCTGACGCATACCGCCGGACAACTCATGCGGATAACTGTCGGCAAAGCTGGCCAGCCCGGTCAGGCTCAGGAGCGAATCAACCCGTTGCTGGTAATCATCTTTGCGCTTGCCGGCAAATTCAATCGGCAGCAAAATATTGTTGCGGATCGTGCGCCACTCCAGCAACGCATCTCGCTGGAAAACCATGCCAATATTGTCCGGCGGACCCTTCACAGGATCCTGCCCCACCTGCAACGATCCGGCTGAGAGCTGCTCCAGGCCGGCCACACAGCGCAGAAACGTACTCTTGCCACAGCCGCTCGGGCCCAGAATACTGATGAACTGGCCCGGCTGGATTGACACGCTGACATTGAGTAGCGCCTGTGTCTGATTGGTTCCGCCGTACTGCTTGGATACACCCTCTGCAATCACGCCCGCTGCATTCATTTGACAATCTCCGGTGCAACGTTTTCAATGGGTTGAATCAGATCCTTCACATAATATTCATCGGGATCAAGCTTGTACCGTATCGACCCCACCTTATGCAGTGTACTGACTGATTTTTTAAAATCGTCGGGGTTGACCATGCCAATCTGCTTCTTCCTGTCTTGCGGGAAGTAGGGCTTGAGCGCATTGAGCTGTTCGGCAAGAATGCCCTTGTCCAGCCGTGCCTGCGGACGCTGGGCAACAATTGCATCAACCGCCTCGGCCTCATGTCCATCCATAATGTATTGCCAGCCGTAGGCGACAATACTGGCGAACTTGCCAATGGCCTCTTTCTTTTCTTCCAGCTTTTTCTCATTGGTGAACAGGCCAAA
>JBOIGK010000309.1:0-3656 GCA_050742695.1 Advenella sp.
GTGCCCGGGTGGAGTGGGTCAAGGACGACGCGACCGGCCAGATGAAAATGCAGGAAATCGAAGGGTCGGAATTTGAATTGAAGGCGGACCTGGTGTTTCTGGCCATGGGCTTTGTTTCTCCCGTCGCGGCAGTACTGGACGCATTCGGGGTAGAGAAAGACCAGCGCGGCAATGTGAAGGCCAACGTTGAAAACTATCGCAGCTCCCGGGACAAAGTGTTCACGGCGGGCGATATGCGACGTGGCCAGTCGCTGGTGGTCTGGGCCATCCGCGAAGGTCGTCAGTGCGCGCGCGCAGTAGATGAATTCCTGATGGGCGCCTCACTGCTGCCACGCTGATTGTCCCCCTCGGGCAGAGTGAAGCAATTGTTACGCTGCATTACACAATAGCTGCGTCATTTTGTCTTGCATATGCGCAAGTGTCTGTTTATACGTTGAACAGGTACTTGCGCATTTTTGCGTTTTGTTTTTACCAACTCCCGTTAAACAGATACAATAGGGTCTCTTTTTCAAGAAATTTCTTTGATGACAGTAGAGTCACGTCACTCCTCCCCGCCGGTTATCCGGTTTGCGGACGTCACCCTTGGTTACGATACACGCGTCATTTTGCGGGATCTGAATCTCGAAGTATACAAAGGCGAAGTGGTTGCACTTATTGGTGGTTCCGGTTCCGGTAAGACCACCTTGTTGCGTGCAGCAACGGGCCAGATTCGCGCCCAGAAAGGGACCGTCACGGTCTTTGACCACGATGTCAATCGCATGACGCCCCAGCAACTGGGCGCCGTGCGTCGTCGCATGGGCGTGTTGTTTCAGCAGGGCGCCTTGTTTACAGACCTTAGCGTATTTGGCAACGTGGCCTTCCCGTTGCGCGAACTGAGCAAGGATAGCGAGGCCGTTATCCTGGAAAAGGTGCTGGATAAACTGGACCAGGTCGGGCTCAAACGCGCCGCGCATTTGAGTGTTTCCGAGATTTCGGGCGGCATGGCGCGCCGGGTAGCGCTGGCCCGGGCCATTGTGCTGGAACCCGAGATTATTTTGTTTGATGAGCCCTTTGCCGGGCTGGATCCGATCTCGCTTGGCATGACCGCCCGTCTGATCCGCAGTCTGACCGACAAGCTCGGCTGCGCCACTGTGCTCATCACGCATGATCTGGAAGAGTCCTTCCTTATTGCCGATCAGGTTTACATGGTTGGCGACGGCAGCCTGGTGGTATCGGGCACGCCGGATGAAGTGCGCCAGTCTGACAATTCGCTGGCACGACAGTTTCTCAAGGGCGCCTCCAGCGGACCGGTGGTGTTTGAGTATCCACCCTCAGATGATTTCGACCGCTGGCTCAGCCGTCATCGTGAGGGCGTCAAATGATCGTCAATTTTATTACTGCGCTGGGAGCGCGTGTTACGCGTCCCATTCTATCGCTGGGAATCTGCTTCCGGTTTTTTCTTGACATCCTGGCGCGCAGCAGTGTGGTCTTCAAGCGGCCCCGGCTGGTGATTGAACAAATTCATTTTATCGGCAATTATTCGCTGATCATCATCGCTGTATCGGGCCTGTTTGTCGGCTTTGTGCTGGGTTTGCAGGGCTATTACACACTCACCCGTTATGGTTCCGAAGAGGCGTTGGGCGTCATGGTAGCCCTTGGCCTGGTGCGCGAGCTGGGCCCGGTGGTGACCGCGCTGCTATTTGCTGGCCGGGCGGGTACTTCCATTACCGCGGAAATCGGCTTGATGAAAGCCGGCGAGCAGATTGCGGCCATTGAGGTGATGGGCATTAACCCGTTGCGACGCATTGTGGTCCCGCGTTTTTGGGGCGGCGTGATTGCTATGCCGATTCTCGCTCTCATCTTCTCGGCTGTCGGTATTATTGGCGGCTGGCTGGTTGCGGTGGTGCTCATTGGCGTGGATGGCGGTTCATTCTGGTCGCAAATGCAAAGCGCTGTCGATATTCGGGACGATATTCTGGCCGGATTCATCAAAAGCGTGGTGTTCGGTCTGGCAGTCATGCTGGTTTCAGTCTATGAGGGCTGGATGTCGCGACCCACGCCGGAAGGTGTGGCGCGCGCCACGACACGCACGGTGGTGGTCAGCTCGCTGCTGGTGCTGGCGCTCGATTTCCTGCTCACTGCAGTGATGTTCGGTGGTTAGTCGCGTTTTGTGACGCGCACACGAAAAAGGTTAAATTCAAATGAGTAAGAAAACAGATTTTCTGGTCGGGTTGTTCGTGTTGCTGGGTATTCTGGCTGCGGTGTTTATGATGCTGCAGGCAGGCAACCTCAGAACCTTTTCTATCGGGCAAACCTATCATGTCACCGGTAAATTCGAGAATATCGGCGCGCTCAAGGTGCGTTCCCCGGTCAAAAGCAATGGTGTGGTAGTTGGCCGGGTCAGTAGCATCGACTTTGACAATAAAGTGTTCAAGGCAGTCGTGGGCATGGATATCGAAGACGGCTATCAGTTTCCGGAAGACAGTTCGGCATCCATCATGACCTCGGGGTTGCTCGGTGAGCAGTATGTGGGTCTGACGCCTGGCGCCGAAGAGAAAAATCTGGCGGACAACAGTGAAATTATCTATACGCAGAGTGCTGTGGTGCTTGAAGAGCTGATCAGCAAATTCCTGTTTTCCAAGGCGGAATCGGAAGGATCCAGTGCTTCGGACAGTGGTGGTGCGGGCCAGCAGCAAAGTGCACCGGCGCTGACGCCACCTGCCTCTGCGCCGGCACCTGTGCAATAACTGCTCAAATACTGGTATATTTAGGCTAACGTAAGGCGGCGCAGTCCGGATGGCAAGTTACCGTCCGGAACGCTCCTGTCGACATAAAATAACGAGTCTCTTATGAAACAAACTCAAATACGCCTGGTTGGTCTGGGTACGGTGCTGATGTTGCTCGCCGGTTGTGCTTCGGTTAAAAATCCGACGCCCGGCGATCCGCTGGAAGGCTACAACCGCAATATGTTCGCGTTCAATGATGCGGTTGACCGTAACCTGCTCACGCCTGTGGCCAAGGGCTATCAGGCGGTGGTGCCAAGCCCGGTGCGCACTTGCGTTACCAATATTTTCAATAACTTCGGCGATATCTGGTCGGGGGTGAACAGCTTTTTGCAGGGCCGTGGCCTTGATTCGGTCAATACCTTCGGCCGGGTGCTGTTTAACTCCACCATGGGCCTGGGCGGATGTATCGATGTTGCCTCCATGAAAGGCGCGCCGCGCATCCAGAACGATTTTGGCACCACCCTTGGGGTCTGGGGCATAGGCCAGGGGCCTTATTTTGTTCTGCCGCTGCTGGGCCCGTCAACGATCCGCGATACCGCAGGTACGGTAGGTGACGGCTTCGGTGGATCTGCGGTCTATGCTTCGCCCGGCGCCATCAGTGATGTGCCGGTGCGCAATACGGTCTGGGGCATCAGCATCGTTAACTCCCGTGCCAATCTGCTCAATGCCAGCGATCTCATGAACGATGTCGCGCTGGATCGATACAGCTTCCTGCGTGATGCCTATTTGCAACGTCGCCAGGCATTGCTCAATCAGAAATTAGGCCCGGTCGTGCTGGATCAGCCAGACGGGCAGAATAAGGCCGGTAGCAGTAACCTGCCGTCCTACGATGACCCTGAGGCGGGCAGTGCAGGAGGCGCTGCTGCCAATCCCAATGTGCCGGTGTACGAT
>JBOIGK010000310.1:0-3204 GCA_050742695.1 Advenella sp.
TGCTCGGGACCGGCATAGACGCGCAGATTGGTGTCGACCGGAATCGAGGCATCTTTCAATGTCAGGTGCACCGGCTCGTTTTCTTCATGGTTGGTGTTCGATATAAAAACCGAAGTCAACCGATCAAAAGTGAGCTTGCCATCCGGTTTGGGATAGTCTATCTTTGCGCACTCGGCAGCCGGTTTCAGACACTCGTGATCGGCTTTGGTACGGTGAATCGTCCAGGGCATTTTACCCTTGAAGACCAGTTGCTCGATACCGGTCATGAGGGTGGCGATCAGCCGTCCTTTTTTGAACCACTGCTTGAAGTTGCGAGCCTTGTTCAGCTCTTCATACAACCAGCTCTGTTCAAAGGCAATGGGGTAAGCCGACAGAATGTCCTGACTGCGTTCGGCGGTGAGTGCTTCGAAGGCTGCCTCGGCTGCCAGCGATCCGGTCTTGATGGCGGCATGGCTACCCTTGATGCGGCTGGCATTCAGGAAGCCGGCCTCGCAGCCGATAAGCGCGCCACCCGGGAAAACCAGTTTGGGCAGGGACAGCAGACCGCCGGCGGTAATGGCGCGTGCACCATACGCGATGCGCTTGCCGTTTTCAAAATAGGGCCGGATACTCGGATGGGTTTTATAACGCTGGAATTCGTCGAAGGGCGACAACCACGGGTTGGTGTAGTCCAGGCCAACCACCATGCCGACCATGACAAGATTGTCTTCCAGGTGATACAGGAAAGAACCGCCGTAGGTATCGGAATCCAGAGGCCAGCCAGCGGTGTGCACCACCAGGCCTTTTTTGAATTTTGCCGGATCAATTTCCCACATTTCCTTGATGCCAATACCATAACTTTGCGGGTCACGTCCCTGGTCAAGCTTGAATTTTTCGATCAGCTGACGTCCCAGCTGGCCGCGTGAGCCTTCGGCAAACAAGGTATATTTGGCGTGCAGTTCCATGCCAGGCTGATAATGCGCGGTCTGATTGCCGTCACGGTCCAGGCCCATATCGCCGGTAGCCACGCCGCGAATGCCGCCAGCCTCGTTGTACAGCAATTCGGTGGCCGCAAAGCCGGGGAAAATGTCAACGCCCAACGCTTCGGCCTGTTCGCCGAGCCAGCGCGTTACATAGCCCAGGCGTACAATATAGTTGCCTTCATTATGAAAACAGGGTGGCAGCGCCCACTTTGGTGTGGCCTTTTGGCCGGTTTCGTTCAGGAACAAAAACTGGTCTTCGGTCACCTCGACGCCCAGCGGCGCGCCTTTTTCTTTCCAGTCGGGAATGAGTTCGGTCAGCGCCTGCGGATCCATGACCGCGCCTGAAAGTATATGCGCGCCAATTTCGCCGCCTTTTTCAAGTACGCAGACTGAGTAATCCTGTCCTTTTTCCTGACACAGTTGTTTGAACTTGATCGCCGCAGCCAGACCGGCCGGCCCGCCTCCGACGATGACAACGTCATATTCCATTGATTCGCGTTCTGACATTCGCGCTAACTCCTGAGATAGTGTAATTCTGTATTTAATGTCGATTGTATTGCAATGAGGGCGCAATTGCAGTTCTTTATGGCTGAAGTCGTTGTTAACTGCGCTGAAACAGCAGAATGATCTGACTGGCGGAATTGACCTCAGGATATCTTTGAGCGGGGTCAATGATCAGCCGCCCGCCAAGCGTAAACCAGATAGGGGCTCGCGAGATTCGTTGTGCGACAGAGAGCGAGTGCAGCGGGCACCGACAGCAATCAGTTCAAAAGAATACTGCAGGAGAATCGTTCGGGAGGGCATGCAGGGTAAATATGCAGGAGTGCAGGTAAAGAAATGCGGGTTGGCGTGCTGTCGATGCTGATTGCTGGAAGAAGGCCCGGGGCAGACGACCCGGCCTTGGATCTTCATGTTGCAGTGCGAAAAAATGGACAGTATTGAACTGCGGTTCAAGTCGTGCAGCCGAACCTAGGACAAGTACCAATAAGGCAGGCCAGTGCAGGGTGGGTGTAACAGAAATCTGCTACAGTATCTCCAGTGAAAACAAGGTCATTAAAGGAGATCGTTAATGTCCGATAGTGTATTGTCGGCGCCCTCGCAAGACGGCCGAACGCAAGGCGAGCACCGTCATGTGTTTGCCCTGCGTTGGGCCGACATGGATATGTTGCAACACGTGAACAATACCGTGTATTTCCGTGCCATTGAGGAGGCTCGCATGCAGATTTTCGGTCCGTTGCGATCACTGTTTGCGCCTGGCACCGGCGTTGTGCTGGCGCGTGCGGAATGTGACTTTCTCAAACCCATGAGCTGGCCGGGCAATATTGAAATCGTGCACCGCCTTGTAAGAATTGGTCGTTCCAGTCTTGATTGCAATATTCATATATGCAAGGAAGGCGAGCCCGATACGCTTTATGCACGTTCGCGTGCCGTCGTGGTTCTCAGTGATCTGGCATCGGGAAAGTCAAGCCCATGGCCGGCAGTGCTGCTTGAGCAGTTGCAAAAGCAGTTTGCGTCAGCCACATCACAAGCTGGTGTATAAGCTAAAAGGCGAACCGGCTTGTGGTTCATGTTTCATTATCAGTAAAGGAAGAGTAAATGGATAAGGTATTTGCAAATGCCAATCTGGCGCTCGAAGGCATCGTAGCCGACGGGCAGATGATCGGCGTTGGTGGGTTCGGCCTTTGTGGCATTCCCGAGGCGTTAATTGCTGCCCTTCGGGATTCCGGCGTCAAAGACCTGACTTGCGTGAGCAATAATGCGGGCGTCGACGGGTTCGGGCTTGGTCAGTTGCTCAATACGCGGCAGGTCAAAAAGATGATTGCCTCTTATGTGGGCGAGAACAAGGAGTTCGAGCGGCAGTATCTGAACGGCGAGCTGGAGCTGGAATTTACGCCCCAGGGAACGCTGGCAGAAAAACTGCGCGCCGGGGGTGCGGGCATACCTGCTTTCTTTACGCGCACCGGAGTGGGCACCATTGTCGCTGACGGCAAGGAAATTCGCGAATTCGACGGGCAAGAGTATGTGATGGAGCGTTCACTGACGCCCGATGTGTGCTTGGTCAAGGCCTATATTGCCGATCGCAGTGGTAATCTGATTTTCCGCAAGACAGCGCGTAACTTCAATCCCAACGTTGCAATGGCCGGCAAAATCACCGTGGCCGAAGTGGAAAAAATCGTTGAAGTGGGCCAGCTGGATCCGGATCAGATTCATCTTCCTGGCATTTACGTGCAGCGCATCGTGC
>JBOIGK010000311.1:0-6214 GCA_050742695.1 Advenella sp.
CGGCTGGGAAATCTATGTTGGCGGCAATGGCGGTATCAAGACGGAAGTGGCGCAGTTCTTTGTCAAGGTCGAAACCCAGGAAGACGTGCTGCAATACTGCGGCGCCTTTCTGCAGCTGTATCGCGAAGAGGCCTATTACCTGGAGCGTACCGTCCATTACCTGGCGCGGGTGGGTCTGGAGCATGCAAAAGAACAGGTCATCAGCAATGCCGAGAATCGCGCGGCGCTGTATGAGCGGCTGCGCTTTGCTGTGTCCTTCGAGCAGGACCCCTGGCAGGACCGTGTACAGAAGCGGATCGCGGCGCCCGAACTTGAAACTCTGAATATGTGAGGACACGATGAAAGTCTGTGAAAAATGGACGCCTGTGTGCGCCACCAACGAAATCCCGGCACGCGGTGCACGTGTCATTCGCCGGCACGGCCTGGATGATATCGCCGTGTTTCGTAGCGGCGAAGGTGCTGTCTATGCCATCGTCGACAAATGCCCCCACAAAGGCGGCCCCCTGTCTGCGGGACTGGTGCATGGTGCCTCGGTTACCTGCCCGCTGCATGGCATGGTCATTGATCTGCCCACCGGACAAGTACAGGCGCCGGACGAGGGATGCGTCAGGACGATTGCAGTGAAGATCGATCAGGACCGGGTTTGCCTGGATCTGGGTGAAGGACAGTAGCCATGGATACCCCGGTGCTCGTCCAGCTGGTACAGAATATGACAGATGAGATACGCGTTACCCGTTCGATCTGCTGCTATTGTGGCACCGGCTGCGGCGTGCGTATTCACAGCAAGGGTGAACAGGTGTTGTCTGTAGATGGTGATATGGATCATCCATCCAACGCAGGACTGTTGTGCAGCAAGGGCATGGCGTTGCCAGGCACGATACGCCGGGATACGACAAGGGTATTGCACGCGTGCCTGCGCGACAGACAGACGGGCAACTATCGCCAGATCGATATGTCCGAGGCCTTTGATGTTGCGGCAAATGTGATCAGCAGGACCGTGCGTGAAGCCGGGCCGCAGGCCATGGGCTTTTATTTATCGGGCCAGTTGTTAACCGAAGATTACGCCATCTTCAATAAAATGGCCCGTGTCCTGGTGGGAACCAATAACATCGACACCAACTCGCGGTTATGCATGTCCAGCGCCGTGACGGGATACAAAATGACGCTTGGTGCTGATGCGCCACCAGCAAGCTATGAGGACATAGAACTGGCCGACACGGTACTGATTGCCGGTTCGAATATGGCCTATGCGCATCCGGTGCTGTTTCGGCGACTGATGCAGGCACGGCAGGCGCGCCCGCAAATGAAGATTATTGTGATCGACCCGCGCAATACTGACACGGCGCAGGCGGCCGATCTGCACCTGGCCGTGACGCCGGGAGCAGATGTGGCGTTGTTTCACGCAATGCTCAATGTCATGGTCTGGGAAAACCTGATCGACAGCGACTATATTGGGCGCTACACGGAAGGTTTCCCCGCGCTGAAGGATCGCATTCGGGAGTTTACGCCAGCAGCAGCCGAGGATGTGTGTGGTGTTGCTGCCGCCGATATTGTGACTGCTGCCCGATGGTTTGCCCAAAGCGCCGCGACGCTCTCGCTGTACACCATGGGCCTGAACCAGTCCAGCAGCGGTACGGCCAAGAACATGTCGTTGATCCATTTGCATCTGGCTACCGGTCATATCGGCAGGCCAGGCACGGGCCCATTTTCGCTGACCGGCCAGCCCAATGCCATGGGAGGGCGCGAAGCCGGCGCCATGGCGACCCTTTTGCCAGGACATCGCGACCCGGCCAATGCGACGCATCGCCAGGAGGTTGCCGCCTTGTGGGGGACCGATAGTTTACCGGAGGCGCCGGGATATCCGGCCATTGCCATGTTTGATGCGTTGCTGGAAAAACGTATTCGGGTGCTCTGGATTGCGGCCACGAACCCGGCACAGTCATTGCCCGATCAGGCCAGGGTTCGCAAGGCAATGCAGAATGCAGACTTCGTGATTGTGCAGGAAGCGTATGCCGATTCGGAAACGCTGGCCTACGCCGACCTGATTTTGCCGGCCGCGACCTGGCCGGAAAAGGAAGGCACGGTCACCAATTCTGAACGTCGGATCAGTCGCGTACGGGCAGCCATTTCGGCGCCGGGAGATGCGCTGGCAGATTGGAAAATTGTGCAGCAGGTGGCGCAGCGCGTGGCCCGCCAGATTGCACCGGCCAAGCAGGCCTTGTTCAATTACGCCGACGAAGCGCAAATTTTCGCCGAGCACGCGGCGCTGACCGCCGGTCGCGATCTGGACTACAGTGCTGTCAGCTTTGCCCTGCTGGAGCAGCTTGGCCCGGTGCAGTGGCCGTTCGTGCAGACCGGCACCACCCGCCTGTATACCGATCACGTCTTTGCAACGGCAAACGGGCGGGCCCGCTTTGCGGATGTAGGCTACGTTGCGCCCGTTGAAAATATCTCGGCGCAGTATCCGCTGCGCCTGACGACCGGGCGCTTGCGTGATCACTGGCATACCATGACCCGGACCGGTTTATCGCAGACACTGATCGGTCACGTAGAAGAACCCGTGATTCACCTGCACCCGTCCGATATGGCGCGTTATCGCATTGGCAGCCAGGCCCTGGTAACGGTCAAATCCCGGCGTGCCCAGCTGGTGCTGCCGGCGCAGTCCGACGACACGCTTAAACCCGGTTGTGCCTATGTGCCGATGCACTGGGGCAGTCGTTTTATGGCCGGAGTAGGTATCAACGGGCTTACCCATGGTGCAACTGATCCGGATTCAGGGCAACCTGAGCTTAAGCACTGCGTCGTTGGCGTGGCGCTCTACAAACCACTATGGCAGGCGGTGGCATGGGTGCGTGGTGATGCGGTCGCACTGCAGCGCACGCTGTCTGGCTGGCTCAATGAGTTTGATTACGCCATTGCCGTGCCCGTGGCTACCGGCGACGGTGGGTTGCGCCTGCGCTTGGCCGCCAGAGCCGTACCGGAACGGGCGCGACTGGAACAGCTGTTGGTGGATCTGGGTATTGCCGATACGGACGTGGCATTCGACGATCCAGCGCGAGGCATCTATCGGCGGGTGCGCTGCATCGATGGTCGGGTGGCCGTCTATTGCCTGGCAGGCACAGACCTGAATGCCGAGGATGCCCTGAACAATTGGGCAGATACCGGTGTACGGCCCGAGCCGCTGCTGACGGTGCTATTGGGCAAATCACAAATGAAACCACGGGCACGCATGGTGTGTGCCTGTAATGGAGTGACCGACACACAGATCGTTGACGGCATTCGCAGCGGCATGGATCTGCCAGCGCTCAAGCAGCATCTCAATTGTGGTACAGGGTGTGGATCCTGTGTCATACAAATCAATCAAATGATCAACCGGTATGCCGGTACGGAGGCACTATGACAAATATCATACAGCGGATTTCGGCAAGCGATGTTGCCACGGGCAAGGTCTGGCTGGTCGGCGCCGGTCCGGGCGATGCAGAACTGCTCACGTTAAAGGCCTATAGGATATTGCAAGGCGCCGATGTCTGGTTGGTGGACGATTTGATCAGTGAGGATATTCTGGCGCTGGCGCCCACCCACGCCCGCATCGTACCTGTAGGCAAGCGTGGGGGCTGTCCTTCCACTGCGCAAAGTTTTATTTTGCGCCTGATGGCGCGCTATGCACGCACAGGGCTGCAGGTGGCCAGGGTCAAGGGGGGCGACCCTTTTATTTTCGGTCGTGGCGGCGAAGAACTGGCGTGGCTTGCCGAACAGGGGATTGCCGCCGAAGCGATCGGTGGCATGACTGCCGGTCTGGCCGCGGCCAGTGCGCTGGGCCTGCCGTTGACCCATCGCGCGATAGCGCGCGGCGTGGTTTTCGTGACTGCCCATACCGCCGATGGCGCTGCCCCCGACTGGCGGGCCCTGGCGCAAAGTGGGCTTACGCTGGTTTGTTATATGGGCATGAGTCGAAACGAACAATTGCAGCAGGATATGTTGCAGGCCGGCTTTGCCGGCGATCTGCCGGTCGCTGTCGTCGAGCGCGTGACCTGTCGCAATGAACGCAGTCTATTTACGACACTACAAACCATGCCGGCTGACATTAGCGCCGCCGGATTGGGCAGTCCTGCGTTGCTAATTATCGGTAGGGCGGTGGCGCATCGGGTACAGGCCCGGGCACAAGCTGAATGTGCAGCGCAAGGCATATTTGACGCGATGACCGTTCAAGCGGCATGTCTGTGAGTCAGGCACTTCGGATGTCTCCTATTTCAAAATCGTGTGTGCTCGTATGCCGCGCGATGGGAGCACCAATAAGCATGGCGCGCGCAGGACGCGGCTACTTGCTCACCTGAGGATATTACAGCGAATAACCCGTGCTGCTGTGCGTTGTGCTGTCATTGCTGACGCAGACATTCGGTACGTATTTTATTTATCAGCTTTGATGTTGCGGGCACAGACATCACGGGAATCCCCAAGTGATTATTTGAATCTAACCCGGGCTGAACACACCCGCGATAAATGCAAAATATCTGCGCTGTACTGATGGTTAGTACAGACGGTAAAAGGGCCCGACCGAAGCCGGGCCCTGCCTGATAAGGAGGATACGATGAAGCATATCGTATTACAACTTATCCTGATCGGTATATCGCTGATGTTGCTAGTGTATAGCGCGCCAGCTTATTGATCAGGGAGCCGGTGGGTAACGGCCCACCGGTTTCAGGTTTTAATTTACTTAATCATGATTCGCGTGTCAACTTCGTATTTTCCGAGGGAATAAATAGGCCTTGGGTCCAATTGCGGTGCTCGTTTCTTCGGTTAACATGCCGACTTGCATTAAAGATAGAAAAATAGATCGATGCAGTTCAAGTCAACAAGACCAACAGGCAGAGCTCCTGGCTGATCGACAATATGAATGAAAAACTGTCGGAGATTGCGAAGTGATCATTTGAATCAAACCCGGTCTGATCACGCCCGCGATAAATGCAAAATATCCGCGCTGTACTGATGGTTAGTACAGACGGTAAAAGGGCCCGACCGAAGCCGGGCCCTGCCTGATAAGGAGGATACGATGAAGCAAATCGTATTACAACTTATCCTGATCGGTATATCGCTGGTGTTGCTAGTGTATAGCGCGCCAGCTTATTGATCAGGGACCGGTGGGCTAGCCCCCACCGGTTTCAGGTTTTAATTTACAAAATATATCCATGGCTGTCAATTGTGGACAAAGGTAGTTTTACCGACAGCATCACAACAGGGATAAGTTCACTGCCGGCATATGCTACCAACCCAACCTCGTACTGTCGGATTGGGTAGCACTCTTTTGCCGGTGCCGGCCATCAGGTTTTGTGATAGAGCTCGGCTCCTTTTTTCATGAACTCGATCGATTTTTCCTGCATTCCCTGCTGTAATGCCTTGTCTGCCGTCAGACCCTGCTTCTGGGCGTATTCACGCACATCCTGGGTAATCTTCATGCTGCAAAAATGCGGCCCGCACATGGAACAGAAGTGAGCCACTTTCATTGAGTCCTTGGGCAGTGTTTCGTCGTGGAACTCTTTGGCGGTATCCGGATCCAGGCCCAGATTGAACTGATCGTCCCAGCGAAATTCAAAGCGGGCTTTGGACAGTGCATTGTCACGGATGGCTGAACCCGGGTGACCTTTGGCCAGATCAGCAGCGTGCGCGGCAATTTTATAGGTGATAATGCCATCTTTCACATCTTTCTTGTTGGGCAGCCCTAGGTGTTCTTTCGGGGTAACGTAGCACAACATGGCAGTTCCGTACCATCCGATCAGCGCCGCACCAATACCGGAGGTAATATGGTCGTAGCCGGGGGCAATGTCGGTCGTCAACGGGCCCAGGGTATAGAAGGGAGCCTCATCGCAATGCTTCAGTTGCAGATCCATGTTTTCCTTGATCAAATGCATGGGTACATGGCCAGGGCCTTCGATCATGACCTGCACATCGTGCTTCCACGCCACTTTGGTCAGTTCGCCCAGCGTTTTGAGTTCGGCAAACTGAGCCTCGTCATTGGCGTCATAGCCAGAGCCCGGTCGCAGTCCATCGCCCAGTGAGAAGCTGACATCGTAGGCTTTCATGATGTCGCATATATCTTCAAAGTGGGTATACAGGAAGCTTTCCTCGTGGTGGGCAAGACACCATTTGGCCATAATGGAACCACCCCGTGACACGATACCGGTCATGCGATCGGCGGTCATGGGAATGAACGGCAGGC
>JBOIGK010000312.1:0-2600 GCA_050742695.1 Advenella sp.
TCCGAGTGATAAACGGCTTCATATTGATTCTGGATGGTGTCCATCCCGCTCTCCCTGATGATGTTATTTTGCCAAACGTCAAATACCCCGCCTGCGAATGAAATACAATTATTCACGCAGTATCGCCCACATTAACCAGGCGCGAGGACCGTATGCCTAGTCTAGTGCCAATTGGCTCATTTGTGTTAATTTCGATCTGCTTAGCGATTTGCCACATACTCACAGGGTCTCGCCATGAAAATCACACTGCACTATATATATGACCCGCTTTGCGGCTGGTGTTATGCCGCCGAGCCCCTGCTTGAACGCGTTCTTGCCTCCCCTGTGCGCGAGCAGATTGCATTTGAAATGCATGCAGGCGGGTTGTTCCAGCGCATGACGCTGCCACAAAGCAAACGGGCCATGATTGGCCAGGCCGACGCACGCATCGCAAGCATGACCGGCCAGATTTTTGGTCAGCCCTATCTGGACGGGTTGCTCGCACGGGACGATACCGTTTATGACTCCCTGCCACCCATTGCGGCCATTCTTGCGGTAGGCGCAATCTCTGCCGGCAGCGAGCCGGTCATGTTGCAGGCCATCCAATATGCACACTACCGCGAAGGCCGAGCCGTCGTCCGGGAAGATGTGCTGGCCGATCTGGCGCAGTCGCTGCAGATTGACCGCGCGTTATTTATCGGGACTTATCGCGACATACTGAATGACAACATCCAGGCGCATCTGGACCAGACGCTCACGCTAATGCATTATGCCGGCGCACAAGGCTTTCCAGCCTTTGTGATTCAAAAGGACGATGTGCTCGAAAAACTGCAGCACGAGCGCTACTATGGTGATGCAGCAGGCTTTACTGCCCTGGTCGAAGAAAAAGTGGGCCCGGCCCAAAGTGAGCGCTCGTCACGATGATTTCCACCTATTTATAACCTATTTATATCTGGCTGGCGCGATCATCATGGAAGTGTTTGCCACTTCCTTTCTTAAATCGTCCGAGAGCTTCACACGGCTTGTTCCTTCAATCATCACCATTGTGGGATACGCCGCCGCGTTTTACCTTTTGTCGCTCAGCTTGCGCACGATGCCTACTGGTATTGCGTATGCAATATGGTCGGGAGCCGGCAGCGTCTCGCATTAAGTGTGTGAGTAGGGCTTCACCTGCAGTTATTGGAACTGCAAAGAACGGATGAGTCATTCAGGCATCATTTGTTCCGTCTGGTCAACCGTCTGTCATTTTTGAGGATTATGCTGGTGCTTTTTATCCGACGAGAGGAACCTTCATGCCACTTACTCCCGAAGACATTCAATCGCTATACGAGCAATATGGTGCCTCGTTGTACGACGGCGAGGCGGTCACGCAACTGGAACATGCACTGCAAGCGGCCTGTCTTGCCGAAGCCGAGCGTGCCCCAGATCCGCTGATTGCCGCAGCCCTGTTGCATGACCTGGGCCACATCCTGGAAGCGCGTAATCAGGAACGTGATAATGCATTCCCGGACGTCGATCACCGCCATCAATTGGCCGCCGTGCCCTTTTTGCAGCCCGGGTTTCCGGAATCGGTCATCGAACCGGTCAAAATGCACGTCGATGCCAAGCGCTGCCTGTGCGCCATTGACCCAGACTATTTTGCAACGCTATCGCCTGCTTCGGTGCACAGCCTGGGTTTGCAGGGTGGCAAGTTCAGCCAGGTCCAGGTTGAGCAATTCCAGCAACGCCCGCACGCCCAGGACGCGCTGCGCCTGCGCCGCTGGGACGATCTGGCCAAGGTGCCACAACGTGCAACGCCCGATCTTGAGCATTTCATGCACTATGTGAATAAGGTGTACCAGCCTGCTGCTGTTGCTCTCAGGACGTAACGCCCACTGCGCTCGCCGTCCTGACCAGGGACAGCGCGAGTGCTTCAGCTGCCGAGCGCTGCTCTTCGCTTTGCAATTGACCTGTTTCATCAAATGCGTTGGCGGCAAAGGGAATCGCCATGACCGATGGCAATACCAACATTCCCAATCCTGACAGCACCGTGCGCAAATGCAACAGGCCAAGTCTGGTCCCCGACCCGCCGGTGGTTGCGCCACCAATTGCTGCGACCTTGCCAATGTAGGGCACTTTGCCGGGCTCCTCGCCGTCTGCACGCGAAACCCAGTCCAGCGTATTTTTCAGCAAAGCCGAGATCGAGGAATTTTCTTCCGGAGAGGCAAAGAACACGCCATGATGCGACTTGAACAGCGCTCGCAGTTGCCGTGCGGATTCAGGCAAGCCAAACTGCGCTTCGTCATCGCCATGATAGATGGCCATCGGATAGTCGGCCAGACTGATCAATGTTGCAGCGCCCCCGGCCTGCTCTACCTCCAGTGCCATATGACTGGCCAGACGGGTATTGTAGGACTGTCCTCGAGTACTGCCCGAGAGCAGCAGAATGCGGGGCTTGCCGGTGATCGGTTGGTCGTTCTCGATTGGCGTCATTGCATATTTCCTGAATGTCACTATGGCATTCATCATAACAAAACCAGTTGTCGGTCTGGTCGATTGGCTATGACACCTGACCTTGTCCCAGACAAAAAAGCGCCACCGGCTTGTGTGCAGCGGGCAAGGTCAGTTGCCTGGCCAGCGCC
>JBOIGK010000313.1:0-5786 GCA_050742695.1 Advenella sp.
TCGCTGGATCGGTACAATGCTGCGCCTGATTGTCTTTCCCTGGGGCGGCGTATTCCGCCGGCCCAATGACCGGCTTGATCGCGCCATATGCGAGCAACTGATGCAACCGGGCGCCGCCAGGGATCGCCTGACGGCAAATTGCTATATACCCGACAGCGACCAGGACCCCATCGGCGTCATTGAAAAGGCCCTGCTGGCCACCATACGCGCCGAACCGGTAGATGCAAAAATCCGCGACGCCGAAAAACGCGGCGTGTTCGACGGACATCCTGCGGGCAACGTTCGCGACATCACTGAACTGGCGCATCAATTGAACCAGATCAGCGACGAAGAATATGCCTTGTTGCGCGAACGCGACCGGCTGCGCGACAAAGTCATCCACGTCGATGATTTCCCGTTTGATCTGGGCCTGGCAAAAATGCAGGCCGCAACGGGCTCTTCAACCTCAAACACCACCAAGGAATCCTGACCATGACATTCAAACCTGTTTATGTCGTCGATGGTGCCAGAACCCCCTTTCTGAAAGTGCGCGGTGGCCCCGGACCATTTTCTGCAAGCGATCTGGCCGTGCAGGCTGGCCGCGCCCTGCTGCTGCGCCAGCCCGTCGAGGCAACCGCTTTGTCAGAAGTTATTGTAGGCTGCGCTGCCCCCACGCCCGATGAGACCAACATTGGCCGCGTGGTCGGCCTGCGCGTGGGCACAGGCCATCACGTGCCGGCCTGGACCGTCATGCGCAACTGCGCCTCTGGCATGCAGGCGCTCGATTCGGCCTGCGCCAATATTCAAACAGGACGTTCCGATCTGGTGCTCGCTTGCGGCACCGACGCATTATCGCGCGCCCCCTTGCTGTTCTCCGATGCGATGGTCAACTGGCTGGCCAAATGGAATGGCGCGAAATCCACCGGCCAGAAACTGGGCCTGCTGCGCCAGTTCAAGCTGAGTAATCTGGCCCCCGTTATCGGCCTGCTCAAGGGCCTGACAGATCCGGTCATCGGCATTTCCATGGGACAGACCGCTGAAAACCTGGCCTGGGAATTTGGCATCACACGCCGTGAAATGGATGCATTCAGTGTCCGCAGCCACGAACGCGCCATCTCAGGCCAGAACCGTCATGCGTTCGCGGAAATTGCCGCAATCATCGACGCCAAAGGCAATGCCTATACCGAAGATGACGGTATCCGCCGCGACTCCACGATAGACAAACTGGGTACGCTCAAACCGGTATTTGACAAACCCAGCGGCAACGTAACGGCGGGCAACAGCTCTCAGGTAACCGATGGCGCTGCGGCACTGCTACTGGCTTCAGAAGAAGCGGTCAGCAAATGGAACCTGCAGCCGCTGGGTCGCATCGTCGACGCCCAGTGGGCTGCACTTGACCCGGCGCAAATGGGCCTGGGTCCGGTGCACGCCAGTGTACCTATCCTGCAGCGCCATGGCCTTGGTCTGAACGACCTGGATCTGTGGGAAATCAACGAAGCCTTTGCTGCGCAGGTGCTTGGTTGCATCCGTGCCTTTGAAAGCGAAAAATACTGCCAGACCCATTTTGGCGTCCCGGCGTTAGGTTCGCTGGATCAGGACAAATTGAATGTGGATGGCGGCGCCATTGCATTGGGCCATCCGGTGGGCGCTTCTGGCGCGCGCATCGTGTTGCATCTGCTACAGGCGCTGCGCGCACGCAATCTCAAGCGCGGCATGGCATCTATTTGCATCGGTGGCGGCCAGGGTGGCGCCATGCTTGTCGAAACCATGCAGTAAGGATCAATTATGACAACTGTGAAAACATACCAAAACTGGGCCCTGCAGAACGATGCGCAGAATATCGCATGGCTGACCATCGACTGCCCGGATCGCAGCATGAATGCGCTGGCCAGTGACGTCATGGAAGAACTGGCCGACATCATCAGCAGCCTGGAATCGGCACCACCCAAGGCCCTGATCATCCGCTCGGGCAAACGCAACGGCTTCATTGCAGGCGCCGACGTCAAAGAGTTTCAAAACGTCGACAACGTTGACAATGGTCGCAAGCTGATTGAACGTGGCTGGCATTTATTCAACCGGATCGAAAAACTGTCCTTTCCTACGCTGACGCTCCTGCACGGCCCCTGCCTGGGTGGTGGACTGGAACTGGCGCTGGCCTGCCGCTATCGCATTGCTATCGACTCGCCCAAACCGGTGATCGGGCTGCCTGAAGTCAAATTGGGTATCTTCCCTGCCTGGGGCGGCCTGATGCGACTACCTCGTCTGATCGGCCCGCAAACCGCCCTGAACATGATGCTGACCGGCCGCACGCTGGATGGCCGCAAGGCCAAATCCGTCGGTTTGGTGGACTTGCTTGTTGCACCCAGGGTCGCCGAAAAATCTGCAGTCGACCTGGTCACTTCGGGCAAACCGGCACGTCGGGCCAAGGGCCTGGCCGGCCTGCTCAATCGCGCGCCATTCAAATCGCTGGTCGCTGCCCAGGCGCGCAAAAGCGTCAAGCAGAAAGATCCTTATGGTCACTCCCCGGCCACCCTGACCATGCTGGAGCTGTGGGAAAAACACGATGGCGATCCGCTGGCCGATCCACAGGCGCTGACTCGGCTGCTGCAGTCGGATGTCACCCGCAACCTGATCCGCGTCTTTCACCTGCAGGAGCGGCTCAAGGCTTTTGGCAAAAAAGACAATGCCAAAGCCGTCAACCACGTTCATGTGATCGGAGCCGGCGTTATGGGTGGAGGCATCGCTGCCTGGTGCGCACTGCAGGGCATCAAAACCACCTTGCAGGATACCGACGCCCAGCGCATTGCCGGCGCGTTCAAAAATGCCGTCTCCATTTATGCCCGCAAGGATCGGTATACCGCGCAGGCGGCGCGTGATCGCCTGATTCCCGATCTGGAAGGCCACGGTATTACGACGGCTGACCTGATCATTGAAGCAATCAGTGAAAATCCGCAAGCCAAGCAATCGCTCTATCAGCAAATCGAACCGAAAATGAAAGAAGGGGCCATTCTGGCCACCAACACATCCAGCCTGTCCATTGCGCAGTTGCGCAGCGTACTGGTTCGCCCCGAACGTTTTGTCGGTATTCATTTTTTCAATCCCGTGTCTCGCATGCCACTGGTAGAAGTGGTGCACGCCGATGGCATCGCCCAGGAAACACTGGATACCGCCACCGCCTTTGTCGGCAAAATCGGCAAACTGCCGCTGCCGGTTCAGGACACGCCGGGCTTTCTGGTCAACGCCGTACTTGCCCCCTACATGCTGCAAGCCATGCGTTGCATTGACGAAGGCATGGATCCTGAAGTCATCGACACCGCCATGCTCGAGTTCGGCATGCCCATGGGGCCGATTGCGCTGGCCGATACGGTTGGCCTGGATATTGCCATGGCCGCAGGCAAACAGTTATCCGAAGGCCAGGAGCCGCCGCGCTGCCTGCAGAACAAAATTGCACAAGGCAAGCTGGGCGTCAAAAGCGGTGAAGGTTTTTACGTGTGGAAAGACCGCAAGCATGATCAACGCAGCAGCAAAGCCATTCCACAAGGCCTGGCGCAGCGCCTGATCAAGCCGTTGATAGAACAGACCGAAAAACAACTTGCGCACAACATCGTGCAGGACGCAGATCTTGCCGACGCAGGCGTGATATTTGGGACTGGGTTTGCTCCGTTTACAGGCGGACCCAGTCATTACAATCGTAGCAACGGAGGACTATGACAGGATGCAGCGGGGAATAAAACAAAATCCCATATATTTCAAATGTGATAAGACTTGACAGCCTGGGGCAACTCCATTGGCTATTAAACAAGCAATCACCGGTTTTACACTTAGGATGGACGTATGAAGAGACATACACATAAACTCCAGCGGACGCTTCTGAGCGCAACATTGCTCGGACTGGGAGTATCAAACGTCACGGCGGTGCATGCCGCTGGCTTTAACTTGCAGGAACAGAATGCCAGCGGACTGGGCGTGGCCTACGCGGGCAGTGGTGCCGTGGCAGAAAACGCTTCCACCATTTACTACAACCCAGCCGGCATGACCAATCTGCCCGGCCTAAACATATCAGTAGGTGGCAACTACATTATCCCATCGTTCAAGTTCAGCAATGATCGCAGCTCCCTGCCGGCCGCTTTTGGTACAGCCAACGCCCAGTTCTCCGGCACCCGGTTGGGCGATGAAGGCGATAACGCAGGGGGCGGCGCTTTTGTCCCGAATGCCTATGTCTCATGGCAGGTATCAGACCGTTTGTTCGCCGGGCTGGGCATCGGCGCACCCTTCGGCCTTGCGACAGATTATGGTGATGGCTTCATGGGCCGCTACCATTCCAAGAAATTTGAAATCGAAACCATCAATTTCAACCCGTCGCTCGCCTATAAACTGAACGATACCTGGTCGATTGGCGCAGGGATCAATATCCAGCGCATCAAGGCTGAATATGAAAAAAGCACCGTGGTTGACATGCGCAGCCAGGTTGCCGGCGCAGTTACGCAAAAGTACATCGCTGCCGGTGTTCCTGCACAACAGGCTGCTGCCATGGGCAAGGCAACAGGCGATCAGTACGGTCCTATTTTGGATGGCGAGGCCAGGGTCAAAATGAATGATACGGCCCTGGGCTGGAATATCGGCGTCATGTTCCATCCCAGCGAAGACACGCGCATCGGCTTGTCCTACCGCTCCCGTATCAAGTACAAAGCGACGGGCGACACCGACGTGGATATTCACCGCCCATCGGCCGCCATGATTGGCGCCATGCCCGCACAGTTGCAGGAAATCTACAGCCTCGTACCGGGATCGCTGACCTCTTCATCCAGCGCCAGCGTGACACTTCCCGATACGGCGCTGCTGAGCGTGTATCAACGCATCAGTCCGCGCTGGGAACTGCTGGGTGACATCCAGTGGACCGGCTGGAGCAGCCTGCCGAAGTTGACCATCAAGAGCGACACCCTGCCCGACGCCAGCCTGGACCTGAGGTTCAAGGATTCCTGGCGCATTGCAGTGGGTGCCATGTATCAGGTGGCGCCACAATGGAAGTTGAAGGCCGGCGTGGCCTGGGATTAGTCGCCGGTGCGCTCCGCGGAACACCGCCCGGCCTCGTTACCGGACAACGATCGCTATTGGCTCTCCGTGGGCGCGCAATATAAGCCTTCGGAAAACACCGCAATCGATGTTGGCTACAGCTATATGTATCTGAAAAAATCGCATGTAGACAATACCAATGACGGCAACCTTGCGCAATATGGTCGTCTGAGCGGCAGCTACAAGTCGCATGGCCATATTTTCGGCCTGCAGGTCTCGCACCGCTTCTGACAAGGCACCAGCTGTACTGGCTGCAGGATGCATCGTGCATGGCTCGGATTCATTCCGCGCCATGCATGGTGGACTGCACTGCAACAAGAATTTTATTCGGAGACAAACAATGAAATTCAACGCATCTTTTCTGGCCGCCGCGCTTATCATTCTGTCGACCCTGGGCCTGGATACCAACGCCCGGACCGTGGACGGGCACTCCGTGCCTGACACGCTGCGGGTCGGCAACACACAGCTGGTTCTCAATGGTGCCGGTATTCGCAAGAAGGTAGTATTCGACGTATATCTGGCGGCGTTGTACACTGGTAAAAAAACTGACCAGGCGCAGGCGCTTATCAGCAGCACCGCGCCGCGTGCCATGCGGCTGGTTCTGTTGCGCGACATTGACAGCACTGACCTGGCCGATGCATTAAATGAAGGATTGCGAGACAATACCAATACAAGCCAGTGGCAAGCGATACAGCCGTCTGCCCGACAGTTTGCCAACCTGCTGCTCAAACAGA
>JBOIGK010000314.1:0-2104 GCA_050742695.1 Advenella sp.
GTATACTTATAGCCAAAATATCGGGTAAAAGTTATAGATGCGTCATCATTACAGCTTAATCACGTCAAAAGAACGAGCAGCCTAACTATGTCCAGAAAACACGAGCAACCTGAAACAGAAGCAGGGCATTCCAGCACGCCGTATGATGTCACCCAGCAGGTTGGACACTTATTGCGCAAGGCGGTGCAGCGTCATACGGCCATTTTTCAGCAGAACGTGGGCGATGACCAGTTGACGGCCATTCAGTTTGTTACCTTGTGCGCCTTGCGCGATCGTGGGCGCAGTTCCCAGGCCGAGTTGGTAGAAGCGACGGCGATCGACCAGGCAACCATTCGCGGCATTATCAATCGGTTGAAGGCGCGCGGCCTGATCGCGCTCTCGCCAGGAAAGCTGGACAAGCGCAAGGTGATTGCCAGCCTGACGACCGAAGGGGATGCGTTGCTGTCTCGCACGATTCCACGCGCACAGGAAATCAGCCGGCTCACCATGGGACAGCTTAACCCAGCCGAACAGGTGGCCATTTTGTATCTATTGCAAAAAATGAACGCCAGCGGTCTTCAGGGCGAATAGGCCACAATAGATTTGCACGGCCGCTACAAGGGCCTTGCTGGTGGTCATGGATGGCCCTGTTGCTGCCTGATCTCGGCGATTTTTTTACGCAGATTGTTCCAGGCAGGCTTGTCTGGTGCAAAGCGCGTGCGCATGTACTGCAATAGTGATTCCATTTGCGTGTCATTCATGCTGTTTTTGAAGCCAGGCATCGTGCTCAGGTTTGCCTGGGCCGGGCGAGTTATGCCATGCATCAAAACCTGAATGACATTATCAGGATGGTCGCTGTGCAGATTGCTATTGAGTGCCAGCGATGGGCGTGCGCCGAACAGAACCGGACCGCTGCCCGAATCGTGGCACACCGCACAGGCGCCGTTAAACAAGGTCTCGCCGGGCAGCAGTCGTGCCTCCTGGTTCGCCTGGCTGTCTGCCTCCAGTCTGGCCGCCAACACGGCCGGATTGCGCGTCGACTCGGCTGCCGCTGGGTTCAGGCTGGCCAGGTAATGAGCCATGGCCTGGACATCAGCCTCGGGCAATTGCGCCAACCCTGCAACAACGGGCCCCATTGGGCCGGCGGCGACACCATGCAAGGGGGAGTAACCCGTACGCAAATACTGGAACAGCTCCTGCTCGGTCCAGGCAATGGGCGAGGACGAGAGTTTGTTGAGCGCCGGGGCTTCCCAGTTGTCGGCAAAACCGCCGGCCAGAAAGTTGTTTTCTCCGGATTTTTCGGCACCCAGTGCATTGCGAGGTGAATGACAGGCAGCGCAGTGTCCGCTACTGTTTACCAGGTAGGCGCCACGGTTCCAGAGTGGGCTCTTTTCCGGATTCGGTGCGTAGGCTTGCCTGTCCCGATGAAACAGTGCATTCCATCCCGCTACCAGGGGGCGCAGGTTCATGGGAAAGGGCAGGCGGGTTTCCTGATTAGGCGCCGAGACAGCAGGGCGGGTCATCAGGTAGGCATAAAGCGATTGCAAATCCTCGTCGGACATTTTTGCGTAGGCGGTGTAGGGAAATGCTGGGTACAAATGCCTGCCGTCGCGATGGATGCCTTCACGCATGGCGCGTTCGAACGCTTTATATGACCAGGCGCCAATGCCGGTTTCCCGGTCGGGTGTAATATTTGTGGTGAAGATGGTGCCAAAAGGCGTATCCAGCCCCAGACCGCCGGCATTGGTCTGGCCGCCCGGCGCCGTGTGGCAGACCATGCAATCTCCGGTAAGCGCGACAAGCCGGCCACGCTCAATCGCCTGCGCGGAAAAAATAGAAGTATCGACCCGGGCAACGGGTGGAATGCTGGTGCGCCAGGGGGCGGCAACCACCAGGGCGCCGGTCGCCGCAGCCATCAGCCCGCCCAGCCAGCTGTTGCGCCAGCGTCGGCTGCGTTTTGCTGTCGGCGGCGGATCCAGCGACAGGGTGGGCAATGCAAATGGCGTTTCGCGAATACGCAGTCCGGTTGCGCTGTATATCGCATTGGCAATGGCAGCCGCTGCAGGCAGCTCAACACCCGGACCCCAGGCCAGCGGTTGCTCCAGCGAGCGGGCGCTATTGATGA
>JBOIGK010000315.1:0-3405 GCA_050742695.1 Advenella sp.
GGTCAGGATTCCTTGGTGGTATGTGATGTTGAAGAGCCCGTTGCAGTCTGCATTTTTGCCAGGCCCAGATCAAATGGGAAATCATCGACGTGAATGACTTTGTCGCGCAGCCGGTCGCGTTCGCGCAACAAGGCATATTCTTCATCGCTGATCTGGTTCAATTGGTGCGCCAGTTCAGTGATGTCCCGCACGTTGCCGGCCGGATGCCCGTCGAATACGCCCCGTTTTTCGGCGTCACGGATTTTCGCGTCTACCGGTTCGGCGCGGATGGTGGCCAGTAGGGCCTTTTCAATGACGCCGACCGGGTCCTGGTCGCTGTCGGGTATATAGCAATTTGCCGTTAGGCGATCCCTGGCGGCGCCCGGTTGCATCAGTTGTTCGCAAATGGCGCGATCAAGCCGGTCATCGGGCCGCCGGAATACGCCGCCCCAGGGAAAGACAATCAGGCGCAGCATTGTACCGATCCAGCGATTAGGGAAATTACGATACACATTGAGCAATGCCGTTTGCGCCTTTTCCAGCGCATCCTGAACCGACCAGTGAACAAATGCGGCCTCGTCGGCTTGCGCGCCGTGATCTTCAAATTGCTTCAAGGCGGCGCAAGCCAGATAAAGCTGCGACAATACATCGCCTAAGCGCGCAGAAATTTTTTCGCGCTTTTTCAAACTGCCGCCCAGTACCAGCATGGCAACGTCGGAGCTAAGCGCCAGTGCAGAGGACAGGCGGGTGATTTGGCCGTAATAGGGGCGCATCGATTGTGCCGTTCCAGCCTTCACGCCCAGCACCGCCGAGCCGAACAGGCCGCTTAACAGCGAGCGCAAGCCGTTTCTGCAAGCAAAGCCAATATGACCGAACAGGGCATCGTCGAACTTGTCGAGCGCAATCTTCGGATCCGTTTCCTGCACGGCAGCCATTTCCTTGAGAACGTACGGATGGCAGCGAATGGCCCCCTGTCCGAAAATAATCAGGCTGCGTGTAAGAATGTTGGCGCCTTCTACAGTGATGCCGACCGGGATCTGTTGATAGGCACGGCCCAGAAAATTCGATGGGCCAAGACAAATCCCCTTGCCGCCGATGATGTCCATGCCGTCATTGACGATTACGCGGGCACGCTCGGTCACATGGTATTTGGCAATGGACGAAACCACTGAAGGTTTTTCGCCCAGATCCACTGCGCCGGCAGTCATGACCCTTACGGCGTTGGTCATATAGGTGTAGGCCCCCATGCGCGCCAACACCTCTTCGATGCCCTCGAATTTACCGATGGATAGATTGAACTGCTTGCGAATGCGTGAATAGGCGCCGACGGCGCGAACGGTCATCTGCGACATGCCGACGTTGGAAGAGGGCAGCGAAATCGAGCGTCCGGCGGCCAGGCATTCCATCAGCATGCGCCAGCCCTGGCCGGCCATTTGCGGGCCGCCAATGATGAAGTCCAGCGGCATGAAGACATTTTTACCTTCGGTCGGGCCATTCATGAACATCGCATTCAACGGAAAGTGACGACGCCCGATCTGTACGCCAGGATGGTTATGCGGCACCAGCGCGCAGGTAATGCCAATATCTTTTTTGTCTCCGAGCAGGCCGTCAGGATCGAATAGGCGAAATGCCAGACCCAGTAAGGTGCAAACCGGCGCCAGCGTGATGTAGCGCTTGTTCCACGATACCGACATTCCAAGCACCTGCTGGCCATTCCATTGGCCCATGCAGACGACACCGCTGTCGGGAATGGCTGCGGCATCGGAACCGGCCCAGGGGCTGGTCAGCGCAAAGGCTGGAATGTCTTCACCCCGCGCAAGACGCGGCAGGTAGTGATTTTTCTGTTCTTCGGTGCCATAGTGCACCAGCAATTCGCCGGGGCCCAGCGAATTGGGGACCATGACAGATACTGCCAGCGCCGAATTGCGGGTGGACAGCCGTGTCATCACTTCAGAGTGGGCAAAGGCGGAAAAGCCCAGGCCACCATATTGCTCGGGGATGATCATGCCCAGGAAGCGCTTCGATTTGATGTAATGCCAGGCCTGGGCCGGCAGGTCAAAATCTTCGGTTGTGATTTTCCAGTCATCGACCAATGAGCACGCATGGACAACTTCATTGTCCAGGAATGATTGTTCGGCTGCAGTCAGTGTTGGTTTCGGAAATTGCTGCCACATATTCCAGTCTGGCTTGCCGCTGAATAGCTGCGCATCCCACCACACGGTGCCTGCCTCAATCGCATCCCTTTCGGTGTCCGACATGGACGGCAGCACCTTTTTGAATTTGCTCAGCAGGGGACGGCTGATGTGACGTTTGCGAAACGCTTTAATGTGTTGGGAGAGGGGCACGCAGTCCTCCTAAAAGAAAACTCATTAATCGGGGCAGGAGCAGTTCGTCGTACACGTTTTCGTCAACCATCGACGATGTCATGTCCGGTAGAACGCCCTGCAAAATATTGATGCCGGCGATCGCGTAGGAGGTTGCGCCTAGCATGAAATGGAAGCGCCAGATGATCTCTGCCTCGGGCACATCGGGCATGGCGCGCACAAACGCCGCTTTGTAGCGGGACACCACTTCGACATATTCCTGGGCAAACAAGGTCTTGATGAAATTGGAAGGGTCGGTCATGGTGCGCTCAAGCAGGCGCATGAAAATGTTTGCATCATGTTCCGGGTCGGAAGCATGGCGCAGCAGGGTGCCGAAGAAGGCATCCACCAGCAGGGACGGTTTGACCGAGTTGGGTGCGGCGGCTTTTTCAAGTTCATCCAGCAAGCGGATGCGTTCGCGATTGATCCATTCAAGGCGCCGTTTTAGCACCGCCCGCACCAGCTCTTCTTTGCTGCCGAAATGATAGTTGATGGATGCAAGATTGACACTGGCGGCCGATGTAATCTGGCGCAAGGACGTCGCATCGTAGCCCGCCTTCACGAACAGGGTTTCGGCTGCATTCAGAATCGATTTGCGGGTTACTTCGCTGCGACTGGTGGCCATAATTAAACATGTGATTTAAACAAGTGTTTTAATTTTATGTCTCTTCACTGTAAATATCTATTGAGGATTAACCCTAGCGTGTGCGAAAGCGCAATGGCGTTATGGTGCGGCAGCCAAGGTGGGAGTGTCATTAATGGTTGCGGGCGTTGGCTGCTCAGGCCGTTAGCGAAGCTTGCCGGTGAGGTCCTCTAAGAGGCAATAAAGAAGTAATTGATGAGGCGACTGGTCTGTACACCGGGACAGCCGAATAAAACGCATCGCTAAAGAATGTATTTTGGAGGGGTTCAACGGCGGTTCTAAAGAGCTACGATAAATTTATGAAAAATAACATTGCTAATAATAATGATTCTCATTTATAATAAATTCAGTTTCTTTGGAGAAGACTATGATTGGAAATATGAGTGCAGTAGTGGTTGGCGCAGATCGTCTGGGCAATAT
>JBOIGK010000316.1:0-1709 GCA_050742695.1 Advenella sp.
GACCTGAACCATGCGCGTCTACCAATTCCGCCACCTGGGCAAAACAGAAAACTGTCGTTTACTGTTGAAGAGCTAAGACAAGGATTATATAGACTCCCCAAAAAAAACGCCAGTGGGCGCCCTCGCTTTATTGAAAAAACTTACGAAAAAGACCGGATTGTTGTAAAAAAACTTCAGACCAGATGCAGCGCTTGCCAGGATACTCCTTGGAACGGCACAAATCCCATGCACCCGTCTGGCTACCCGAGCTCGTAGCAACCGTCGCTTTCTCATGCTGGCACAGAGCACGCGCATGGTCCGGGAAGCAATAGCATATGTCATATAATCAATGATGACACGCAGAGTCCGCTGACAGCGCGCGCCCTGCTCTTCCCTTTTTCACTGTTCAACTTTTTTCTCTTGCCAACATGACAACCCTTTCAAACGCTTCTCGGTTCCTGCAGCGGTTCATTGCAGCTGCCATCAGTACCACAATCATCCCCCTGGCTGCCGCTGCTGAGTTTCCTGAAAAGGCCATCCGGCTGTCGGTAGGTTACCCTGCCGGTGGCCTGAGTGATGTCGTTGCGCGCAAACTGGCTGAGAAAGTTGCCGATACGCTCAAGGTGCCGGTCATAGTGGAGAACCGCCCTGGCGCCGGCGGCACAATCAATATCGCCGAAGTGTCCCGAGCCAAGCCTGACGGCTATACATTGGCCTTTTCGGCCACCAGCCCGCTGACATTGACGCCGTACTTCTCCAAAGTCAATTACGCGCCTGAGAAAGCCGTCACACCGGTAATCGGCATCATGTATTCTCCAGTTGTTCTATTGGGGACACAAACGCTACAGGCCAGCGATTTCAACGGCTTTATCACGGCAGCAAAACAGGCGCCAGGCAAGCTGCGCTGGGCTACGTCAGGGATGGGCACAATCGGGCATATCATGTTCGGCCAGATCTCTCACGACGCAGGGCTGGACATGGCCCTGATTCCCTATAAAGGCGGCAGCCAGCAGATGAACGATGCGCTGGGGGGACAATTCGAGGTATTCTCCACCAATGTCTCCGCTACCTTGATAGAAAACATCAAGGCAGGCAAACTGCATGCGCTGGCGATTGGCGCCGAGCAACGCATCGAGGGCCTGCCCGAGACGCCCACATTTACCGAACTGGGGCAGCCCAAGGCAAATCTGAAATCCAATTTTGGTATCGTCGCGCCGGCCGGTACACCAACCACGGTGATCGAAAAACTGAACAAAGCGTTTGACGCGGCATTGCAAAATCGTGATATAGCAGACAGCCTGCGGCAATCGGGCAATATCCCCAGTGGCGGCACAGCTGCGGTCTTTCAGCGAGTTATTGATGAAGAGTCGCGTAATAATCGGGCGATTATCCAGCAGGCCGGATTGGCGGCCAAATGATCGTCACATGTAAGCCAACGACTATAAGCTGATGAATAAAAGCGGGTCCATTAACCGCCATATATCGGCCGGCAAAACGTGGCCGATTTGTCGTTGGGCCTGATTCACGTGCCGCGCCAGACTTGCCGGTGGCGCGGTTAAAGACGGCGCAAGTAGTACTGTCGCGGCTCATGACGGGGTGAATAAAGATGGTGCAGCTAAATTTCGCTGCGTACTGCCGCGCTATTTGCCCGCCTGGTGAACCAGGGACAGCAGGCCGGCCGCCAGGGTAAACAAGCCGGCAAACCCACGATTGAGGATCCTCTGCTGTTT
>JBOIGK010000317.1:0-5198 GCA_050742695.1 Advenella sp.
CTTATGACCCAACCAGGGATTTAATGCCGATCGTCCAGACAGGGAACCAGCAAGTACTGCTGATGGTCAACAACACGCTTCCGGTCAAGAACGTCAAGGAACTGATTGCTTATGCAAAAAAACATCCAGGTCAGTTAAATTACGGATCAAGCTCGAATGCCAACGCTTTGCCAATGGAGCTGTTCAAAGTGATGACCGGCACAAAAATGGTCCATGTTCCTTACCGTGGTTCTGGACCCATGCTGACGGATCTGCTTGGCGGTCAGGTACAGCTTGCAATGAGCGGTGCGGCAGCTCCGTTGCCGCATATCAAGGCTGGAAAGCTGCGTGCCCTGGGTATTGGTGATCGTCGCCGCTCCCCTTCCTTGCCGGATTTTCCAACCATTGCGCAAAGCGGCGTGCCTGGCTTTGAAACCCTTCAGTGGAACGGGATGTTTGCTCCCGCCGGAACACCAACTTCAATTATTGATCGCCTCAACCGTGAAGTCGTGGCAATTCTGCAAGATCCGAACTTCAAAAAGGAAATGATAGAAGCCGGTTTTGATCCTGTGCAAGGCCCCAATACTCCACAAACATGGCGCCGGGTCATTGCAGACGATGTCACAAAGTGGTCAGCCATAGTTAAGCAGGTCGGCTTGCTGGCGAAATAGGCTAGATGCGGAAAAATCGTTTACTGGCATCGATCAGGGCGAATATTGTCATCGTAATCAAGGCTTGAAGCATAAACAAAAATCTGAACAATGCACTATCTGAACAAATGCATTCTGCTTTTTTTTCATATTTGGGAACAAGGATGAGTAAGCAAGCCGTTATTACCGGAGCAGCATCTGGAATTGGTGCCGCATCCTGTCGCGATTTGCTCTCAAGGGGATGGGCAATATTCGGCATAGACCGAGATGTGGAAGGCCTGAACAAACTGCAAGATTATTCGAGGCAGGCAGGTGCAAAATTCGTTCCTTGTATTTGTGATATCACCGATGCCGAAGCCATCAGCCAAACGTTCGAGCACATCAGTGTACAGACCGAAGTGCTCGACGCACTCATCTGTTCTGCAGGCGTATTTCGCACCGGCCCGCTTTCGAGCATGAAAACTGAAGACTTTGACCGGGTTTTTGCCGTCAACACGCGAGGCGCCTGGTTGACCGCCCGCGCCGCCCTGCCCTTGCTCGGACGTTCAAATATACAGGCAACGCCCGGGAGAATTGTATTTGTGGCTTCTATCGCTGCGCTCAGGCCAAAGGTCGGCGGCGGGGCATATGCCGCTTCCAAGGCGGCGCTCAGCCATGTCTGTCGTGTCCTGGCGGCAGAAGTCGCAGAACAGGGCATTCTCGTCAATGCAATTGCTCCGTCGACAGTGGACACGCCAATGATCGAGACTCTCATGTCCTCGCATAATAATTACAACGTGTCAGGCACATCGCCTTTGGGGCGTATCGCGACAACGGATGACATTACTCCGGTCATCCATTTTATGCTTAGTCCAGGCGCCTCTTACATCACCGGGACAATATTGCCAGTTGACGGCGGCACATCAGCCGCCTTCAGGCCTGGATAGCCCAGCAGATTTCATTTTTTTATCATTGAGGTGGAGACCATGAAGAGATTTACAATTTTAGTGTGCCTGGTTTTGGGTACGCTAGCAGGCGTATCATCAGTAGCGCAGACGTTTCCAAACCGTCCGGTACGGCTTATCGTCCCCTTTCCACCTGGCGGAGGCACCGACATTCTGGCAAGACCGGTGGCGGAAGCGCTCTCAAAGAAGTGGGGCCAACCGGTGGTAGTGGAAAACAAGGGTGGTGCGGGAGGCAGCATAGGCACAGATGTCGCAGCGAAAGCAGCCCCTGATGGATACACGCTGGTCCTTGGCACCGTCGGGACACACGCAATCAACCAAAGCCTGTATCGCAAACTTCCCTACGATGGCGTACGAGACTTCGACACCATCACGCTCATGGCAAATACGCCCAACATCCTGGTGGTCAATCCCAACGTGGCTGCAAAATCGGTACAGGAACTGATCTCTTTCGCCAAAACCCACCCCGGTAAGTTGAATTACGCCTCGCCCGGCAACGGAACACCGCCGCATCTTGGGGCGGAAATGTTTAAAAAACTGGCCGATGTGTCCATTACCCATGTTCCTTACAAAGGAACAGGGCCAGCCCTGACTGATCTGATGGGCGGCACCGTGGATTTAATGATTGGAAATGCGCCGGCTGTACTTCCATATGTCAAGTCGAAAAAATTAAGGGCCCTGGCCTCTACCAGCGAGACCAGGCCTGGCATTCTGCCCGGTCTGCCAACGCTAAGCGAGAGTGGTTTGAAGGGTTACGAAGCCGATACATGGTATGGAATCTTCACGGCCAAGGGAACACCTATTGAAACCGTCAATAAACTTAATGCCGACCTCGTTGCCGTACTCAACTCGGACAAGATCCGTTCTTTTTTTGCGGAGCAAGGGGCCGAAGTCATCGCTAACAGCCCGCAAGCAGCATCACAGAAGGTACGGGCCGACGCACAAAAGTGGAAGACGGTCATTGATGATTTGAACTTGAAACTGGATTAATAAATGACACACCCTTCTCACTCCCTGTCCAGGCAACTGGGAAACTTCGTAGCGCAGACCATGTTCGAATCGCTCCCGCGCCCTACCGTCGAGGCCGTCACGTTGCGTATTCTTGATCTGTTGGCCGCCTCAAGCTCCGGATTGAGCGCAGGTAATCACCTCCCCCTACTCCAACTGCTGACCAGCGACGGACAAGCCGTTGTCTGGGGAACGAACACACGTCGCTCCTTGCGCGATGCCGTTATGATCAATAGCGCCGTTGCTCACTCGACGTATGTTGAAGATGGATCGCGATATACCGGCGGGCACCCGTCCTCCGCGATCATTCCTGCTGCATTGAGTCTCGCTGTCGAACGAAATATGAACGGCAAAGCGCTTATTGTCGCTATCGCTGTTGGATATGAAATATTTTTACGCCTCGGACACGCGATCTATCCCTCTACCGTCATACGGGGCTTCCAGAGCACGGCCATCCTTGCGGCGCCGGCAACTGCCGCCGCCGCAAGTGCATTGCTGGGTCTTTCCGGCACTCAGACCTCCCATGCTATTTCAATTGCCTGCAGCCAAGGGGCCGGCCTCAAAGAAGCACTTCATAGCGCCAACAGCCAGCCCCTGCAGGTAGGCCGCAGCAGTGAAGGCGGCCTGCTTGCAGCGCTGTATGCGGCGCAAGGTGCAACCGGAGCTCCTGGAATCTTCGAGAATGGTTTTCTTAAAGCCTTTGCCGAAAATGCAGACTTAGGCGCAATAAGTTGCGACCTGGGCAATAAATGGAACACAACTGAAACTTATCTGAAACAATATGGGGGTTGCCGCGGAAATCATGCGGCAATTGATGCTGTCATGGAAACGCTGCGACTGAATCATATCGAGCCACACAGTATCAAGCGGATCAACATATGCGTCGATACTGTCACATTCGCAGCGGCGATCGAACCGCCATCGAATGCTGAGCAGGCCCAGTTCTCCATCGCTTTCTCAGTTGCCGTAAAAATCATCGAAGGCGATGTTCTTCCGGAGCGTTTTCGCAACGACTTACTGTCTGCACCCGCCATTTCCCAACTAATGAATCGAATACATGTCGCAGCCGACACCGAGCTGGACAAGAACTACCCTCGCTACCGGCCGGCGGTTACCACGATCACGACTTGTGACGGCAACGTATTTACCCATAGGCTGGATTTTGCAAAAGGTGAACCTGAAACCCCATTAAGTTCCGCCGAGATTGCCTGCAAGTTCGAACGACTGGCCCGACCGATTTTCGGTACCTCAGCTTCGCGAATCTCTGAAGCGGTATCGGAACTCGAATCGGCTAACACTTTAACGCATTTGAACCAGCTGTTGGCAGTTACTTAACGACGACGTTGAGCACATAACGCCCAATTGACTTGACCCTGCATACTGTTACCGGACAAGAGACAGACAGCGGTTGGATCGCCAGCCGCTGAAAGTCACTTCATCCTGTCAGGCATCAGCGAATTGAGCCGTTCATCTTCGAACAATCCAAGGCAACTTTCATTCGATGCCAATCGCAAATTTCACTCGGAATGCCTGTCCTGTGCATAGCGACGTTCCAGTTCATCATATAAGGGCTTGTTCACCAAACGCTGTCTTTCCTTAAAAGGCGCTACCAGGTCGGGATCCTCGTCAAGACGGCCGTCCTGTTCAAGCGTACCCAATGCGCGTTGCATGCCTGCTACCGCTCCCTGCAATGCAGCATTGGCGTATAGCACAATACTAAAGCCCAGTTTACCCAGTTCATCAGCACGCAAAGACGGCGTTTTACCACCAATGACAATATTGATCAACTGCGGTTTATCGAAACATTGAGAAAGTTTCCGGATTTCTGCATCGCTCTCGATCGCCTCTACGAACAAAATGTCCGCGCCGGCTTGCGCAAAGCGATGTGCACGCTCGATTGCACTGTCAAAACCTAGCGAGGCACGGGCGTCAGTTCTGGCGATAATAAGAAATCCCTCATCGCGCCGCGCGTCGGTGGCCGCTCTGATCTTGCCCAGCATGTCTTCCAAAGGGGCGACCTCTTTACCGGCGAAGTGACCACACCGTTTTGGAAACGTCTGATCTTCAAGTTGAATCGCATCCGCGCCTGCTCGTTCAAGCGTCCGTACCGTGTTCCATACATTGACCGCATTCCCGAAACCCGTATCTCCATCGACAATAAGGGGTACGTCAACGGCGTCGCGGATCCGTGCTGTGCAGTCGGCAACGTCCCTCAATCCCATCATGGCGAGGTCCGGAAGTGCATAATGCATATTTGTCAGGCCTGCTCCGGTAAGGTAGACCGCCTTGAATCCCTGGTCTACGGCGACCCTTGCGCTTAATGCGTTGAATGCCCCGGGCACGATCAGACCGTTGCGCTCATCCACCAGTTCGCGCAATATCTGTTTTGTTGTTTTACTCATGTCGTTCCTATCTGTTGTTTATACTGCGGGTTGACAACTGCGATCCGGGATCAGTTAGCCTGCACATTTGCATCCTTTGCGACTTTTCCCCAGCGGACGGTCTCCGATTTTATAAACTCGGCGGCCTTCTCTGGCGAATCCTGCGTGAACGGTTCGATACCAACTTTGCGCAATTGATCAATAAGCGCCGGGTCATTTGCCGCTCTGACCAGGGC
>JBOIGK010000318.1:0-8320 GCA_050742695.1 Advenella sp.
GCCATGTTCTGGGCGACAGATGCAATCGTACTGCCGCGCGGCACGCTGTAATCGATGACATCAGCGTTCATGGGTGCAGGAGTTTTCGTCCAGTGCCATACCTTTCCGGCAAGACCGGCTGCCAGTAGCAGGACACAAATAAAAAACGAAAAAATAATATATTTGAACAGTTTCATGGATGAAATAATGATCCGCCGGGCCCGATATCTACAGAGCGCCTATTGTATCAGGCACTGGCGGTTGCCGGCGGCGCCTGACGCCCGGGAATCCCTGATCCCTTCATTGTTTAGCAGCAAAAACCCTATTCAATACGTTACGATATCAGACATGAGAATCTGAACGGAATCCGAGAGCATGTTGCCTGGGTTCTGCAGTAAAGAAAAGGAATGATTTTATGTCCACAGCCCCTACCGGATTCACACCGGATACCCCGCTGCATATCACGCCGCTGCCCGACTATCGCATCCTGACGATCCGCGGCGCCGATGCCCAGACATTTCTGCAGGGACAGTTCACCCAGGACGTCATGGCCGCCACCACCAGTTCGGCCCGACTGTCCGCTTATTGCACCGCCAAGGGTCGCATGCTGGCCAGTTTTATTTTCTGGCAGCAAGCGCAGCCGCAGGCCCCGCAGGAAAATGTCTATCAAGTGATGGTGCGCAGCGATATTGCCGAGAGCTTTGCCAAGCGCTTACGGATGTTCGTGTTGCGCGCCAAGGTTACGGTAGAAGACGCAGACATCACCCCCCACGCATACTGGGCTGGCGATAATACGATTGTGGGCACCGCACTGGCACGCCCCGAGCCGTGGCAGATTATTGCAACGGAATCAATGATGCAATTAGGATTGCCGGGCACAGCCGGCATACAGCGCGGCATTCTGATTTCGAACACTGTTATTGACACCAGCCAGGCTCAGGTAGGTCAGCCCCGGCAGTGGGCGGTCCTGGATATTCTGGCTGGCCTGCCGTGGGTGGAAAAAGCCAACCAGGAAATGTTCATTCCTCAGGATCTGAACCTGGACGCCATTGGCGCAGTCAGCTTTACCAAAGGCTGCTATCCCGGCCAGGAAATTGTCGCCCGCAGCCATTACCGGGGCAAACTGAAGCGGCGGATGCTCAATGGCGTATGTGATAACCCGCCAGCTGCGACAGTGGCGCCGGGCACAGACATTACAGATAGCACGAACACACGGGAACCCAGTGGCCAGATCGTCAATGCCGCAACGCTGGCAGACACCCTCTACATGCTGTTTGAAGTGCGGCTTGAAGCCGCGGAGCATAATCGCCTGGTGCTGGGAGACGAAAATGGTCCGCCGATTACACTGCTGACTATTCCGTACTCACTGGACAAGCCCGCCCTGGCCTAAGCTGGCCAGTGGATTGTCCGACGCGTTCTGCCACGGAGAGGTTAGCAACGCGTCGACGTCGGCCAGCGTGATCTGTTCGATTGTCGCTGGCTGCCATTGCGGGTTTTTATCCTTATCAATTAGCAGCGCCCGGATACCTTCCTGTAGTTGCCCATGGGCGCAGCAATTGAGCGCGACCTTGTATTCCAGTTGAAATACCTGAGCCAGCGACAGATGCAATGCCCGTTCCTGCAATGTCAGGCCTAGCGCGACCGATAACGGCGCACCCTTGAGCATGGTCTGCCCGGCGCGGGCCAGCCAGGGGTCAGCATGATCGGCCAGTGCTGCAAACGCGCGATACAAGCTGACAATATCTCGATTGGCGCAGAGCGAGCTAAGCAAGCCATAGTGCGTTTGCAGCGGACCTGGGGCCAGCGTTGCCGCCGCGCTGTGCTGTGTCAGCACGTCATGAATGCGCTGGTCAAGCTGCTGCCTGTCGATAATTTTCGCGCCGTCTATGCGCTCCAGATCGGCAATGACGGCAGACCAGTCTGCATAACGAACGCAATAATCGGCCATACCGGTAAACAGTGAATCGGCAGCATTCAAAATGGCGCCGGTTGCGGCAAGAAAACGACCGATACGACCTGCCAGATGATTCAGATCCCAACTGCCGCCCACATCGGGAAACAGGCCGATGGTGACTTCGGGCATGGCCAGCCGTGATGATTCACTGACCACACGATGGGAAGTGCCCGCCATCAACCCGATACCGCCGCCCATGACCACGCCATGGCCCCAGCAGATAATGGGCTTGCTATAAGTATGGATCTGATAGTCCAGACGGTATTCGACATCAAAGAACTGAGCCGCATAGACGTTATCGGCTGCCGGTTTACCGGCGTTCTGCTGCATACTCGTATATAGCTGGTGCAGATCCCCGCCGGCGCAAAATGCCTTTTCCCCCGCCCCGTCAAATATAACAAATGCAATCGCAGGATCTTGTTCCCAGAGCGTCAATTGCTCAGTCAGCAACTGGCACATTTCGAGTGACAAACTATTGAGCTTGGCTGGCTGGTTCAACGTGGCAACGCCGTAGCGACCCTGGTTGGTCAACGGCTTTTCCTGAAATAAAACGGGGGCGGTCATAATATCTCCTGTTATACCTGGTACCGGATTGGCATCATCCGGCTGATGTTTCCATTTGCATGAAGCCAGGCAGGTCAAAGGCAAATCCGGCCTTGCCACAAATGGCAATCATTATATATGTAGCCACCATTGATGTCCTCCCCGGCATGAATGCTGGAGATTCCTCTAAAGATTGAGGCGCAACATCGGGCCGCCCGCAGGGGCTTCGGTGGGGTGCTGCTGGCGGCATTACTGCACCGCTCACTTCACAGGTAAGGCGGGTCAATCAGATCCCTTCTTGGGGTCTGCGGGCGAGCTTTCCATGTACTCCTGCCACGCCACTTTGCTTTTTTTCAAATGTTTGCGCTTGAGGATACCGGTTTTACGATGGGCCGCGCGACGACGCCGCGACTCCATGGGATCAAAAGATAATTGGCGATACAGCTCCACTCGATCGCCCTGGCCAAGCACATGGTCGCGCGGTTTGCGCAAGCCGAACACGCCTGTGTCCGCGATATCTGCTGTAGTAAGATTGCATGCCTGATAAACACCCGATGCGGCGATGGCCTGCTCAATAGTGCTGCCGCTAGGCAGCGTGACCGCAGACAGCCACACCTGGCCTGCCGACTGTGCGTAGCAGACCGTAATGGTTATATCTTCATCAGACATAAATCTGTTCGGCCCGCTTGGTAAAGGAGTCGATAAAGCTGTTGGCAATGCGGTTAAATACCGGCCCCACCAGCATTTCCAGTGAACGGCTGTTGAATGCATAATCGAGCGCGAACTGAACTTTGCACGCATCGGGCGCCAACGCGATAAATTCCCAGGTACCATTGAGGGCAGAGAACGGCCCGTCAACCAGGTGCAGGTGAATTTTATCGGGAAAGTGATGGGTATTGCGGGTGGTAAACGTTTGCTTGAGTCCGGCAAAACTGATCATGATCGAGGCGGTCATGCCGGCATCGTCCGTTTCCAAAACCTGCGCCCCGCCACACCATGGCATGAACTCTGGATATTTTTCTACATCTGCGACCAGCGCGAACATATCGGCAGCAGAGTATGGGAGCAAAACGGAACGATGAACAGTAGTGGACATGAATTAATTGACAACGTTGGATAAGTGACAAGGCAAAATACGCTTGCAGTGTAATCAACAAGCAGCACAAGCGGGTTGATTCAATTACAATTGCGTGAAATCATTGCATTTTGCGCGATTAAACAGACCCCTATTTTAACGGGTCAAATCCATTTATAAAATCAAACATGAGCATTACCGACAATCGCAAGGCAACCCACGACTATTTCATTGAAGAGCGCTTCGAGGCAGGCATCGTGCTGGAAGGCTGGGAAGTCAAGTCCATCCGGGCCGGCCGCGTACAATTGGGCGAGAGTTATGTCATTGTGCGCGACGGCGAATTACAGTTGCTGAACATGCACGTCAGCCCGCTGGCTACCGCCTCAACGCATATCCATCCCAATGCCACCCGCACCCGCAAGTTGCTGCTGCACAAGAACGAGATCGACAAACTCATTGGCAAGGTGGAAATCCGCGGCTATACGCTGGTCCCATTGAATCTGCACTTTCGCAACGGCAAAATCAAGCTGGAGTTTGGCCTGGGCAAAGGCAAAAAGCTGCACGACAAACGGGACAGTGCCCGCGACAAAGACTGGCTGCGTGAGAAGGAGCGTATTATGAAACACGATACGCGCAAACGCGATTCCTGATTCCTGCCTGCGCAACGGCATAGCCCCCTTTTGACATTAAATGGCCAATATTGGCGCCTCCGACCGCCAGGATCAGAACGGTAGGCCAGCCAGGCGCGGGAAGATAGCGCCCTTCCCGGCCGGCAAGGTGCTATCTATCGGGTCTGCCCAGGGGTGCTCAGGCCGGCACCGCCCTGATTACCATGCCCTGTGCTCTTGACCACCGTCATGGCAGAAGCGATTAGGCCGCCCATATCAGCCAAATTGGCCGGCAAGATCAGGGTATTGCCTTCTTTGGCCACATTCGCAAACGCATCAACATAATTTTCCGCTACGCGCAGATTGACGGCTGCCATGCCGCCGGGCTGTTCAATGGCGTGCGCCACCTGTTCGATAGCCTGGGCTGTGGCCGCTGCAATGGCGATAACCGCTGCCGCTTCCCCCTGAGCCTGGTTGATCTGAGCCTGCTTCTCCCCTTCAGAACGGGCGATAGCCGCTTCCCGCTCACCGGTTGCAATATTGATCTGTTCC
This sequence comes from Advenella sp., assembly GCA_050742695.1. Classification (GTDB taxonomy): domain Bacteria; phylum Pseudomonadota; class Gammaproteobacteria; order Burkholderiales; family Burkholderiaceae_B; genus Advenella. The sequence goes on from JBOIGK010000318.1 coordinate 4,712, forward strand.
TGCCTGCGCCCCTCCGAGGCCGCGATCAGGGCGCGTTTTTCGCGTTCTGCGGTAATCTGGGCCTGCATGGCGCGCAAGATTTCATTGGGTGGCGTCAAATCCTTGATTTCATAACGCAACACCTTGACCCCCCAATTGGTCGCCGCTTCATCAAGCGAGGCTACGATGGTGCTGTTGATCGCATCCCGCTCTTCGAAGGTCTTGTCCAGTTCCATCCGTCCGATGACCGAGCGCAAGGTGGTTTGCGCCAGTTGCGTAATGGCCGAGATATAGTTTGACGATCCATAGGAGGCAAGCATGGGATCGGTCACCTGAAAATAAATAACGCCATCGACCTGTAACTGGGTATTGTCCCTGGTAATGCAGATCTGGCTGGGAACATCCAGTGGTATTTCCTTGAGAGAATGCTTGTAGGCAACCCGGTCGACAAAGGGAATAATAAAACGGGCGCCCGGCGATAAAGTGCGGTCATACCGGCCCAGCCGCTCAATAATCCATGCATTCTGCTGCGGCACGATGGCAATGGACTTGACCAGGAATACCAAAACCAGAACAACCAGTATGGCGAGAAAGATAATCGACGTATCCATAATTTGACTCCTGAACTACGAGCTGCTTGGGGTAATAGGTCCCGATACAGGTGTCACGACAAATACGATGCCGTCAATATCGGTAATGCGATAGCTGCCGGGAGCAGGCGTGCCGCTGACGGCGGGATCCAGCCGAACCTGCCACTTTGCTCCACGGTATTGGACTGCAGCCGTTTTCATGGGAGACCAGTCGGTAACGTGAACGGTCTGGCCAATGTCCAGGTTGACATCGGTATTCCGGCTCGCATCATGGCCAGAGCGCCGTTTGACAAAGCCGCTGGATTTGAGAATAAAAAAACCGGCGATGCCCAGCACACTGAAGGCAAGCAATTGCCACGCAAGCTCTCCTCCCAGCCAGTTCACCACCCCGGCGCCGGCAGCGGCAACCGCAACCAGCAACAGGAAAAAAGTGCCTGTGAGCAGCTCGAGAATAAGCGCGATGGCCGCAACAACAAACCAAATCCACATGATCGTTTTCCTGCAATAGATGCGTGCCACAATGGCCCGCATACAGGAGCATAGCAGCCACCAGCGACTACTACGCTCCCGATCACTATCAATTGATACCGAGCAATTCCACTTCAAAGACCAGCGTCGCATTGGGCGGAATGACGCCGCCTGCGCCGCGCGCACCATAGCCCAGCTCAGCCGGGATGGTCAACTTGCGAGTGCCGCCCACTTTCATGCCCTGCACACCCTGATCCCAGCCTTTGATCACGTGACCAGCGCCCAGTGGGAATGAGAATGGCTGTCCACGGTCCTTGCTGGAATCGAATTTCTGGCCGTTGTCCTTGAGCCAGCCAGTGTAATGCACTGACACTTGCTGACCGCTTGTTGCCTGTTCGCCACTTCCTTCGGTGACATCTTCAATAATAAGTTCGCTCACGTGTATCTTCCTGAATACGAGGTAAAACTCAAGTGTACCGTAAGTCGTTGCCGCATTCGACAAAAAGACACGATCAGGGCGGGGATTGCCCTGCACAACAAAACGGGCACCTTGCCCTGATCCACGATCAGTAAAAGGTGCCCGTAAAAGCCTCGGCCGCTGCCCTTGGGCAACGGTTGGCGCTGGCCAGTGTTTATTTGGCCAGTTTCTGCCAGGTATCGACAACCGTATCGGGATTCAGCGACATCGTCAGAATACCCTGGTCTTTGAGCCATACGGCCAGATCCGGATGGTCGCTGGGCCCCTGGCCACAAATACCGACGTATTTATTGGCTTTGAGGCACGCCTGGATAGCCCGTTGCAGCATGAATTGCACCGCAGGATCACGTTCGTCGAAATCGGCAGCCAGCAGCTCCATGCCCGAATCACGATCCAGCCCCAGTGTAAGCTGGGTCATGTCATTGGAACCGATTGAGAATCCATCGAAATATTCGAGGAACTGATCGGCCAGGATGGCATTGGATGGCACTTCGCACATCATGATGACACGCAAGCCGTTCTCTGCGCGTTTCAGGCCGTTATCTGCCAGCAGACCGATAACTTTTTCCGCCTGATTCAGCGTGCGCACAAATGGCACCATGATTTCAACGTTGGTCAATCCCATGTCGTCGCGAACGAAGCGCAGCGCTTCGCATTCCATGCGGAAGCATTCGGCAAAATCCTCGGAAATGTAGCGCGAGGCGCCGCGAAAGCCCAGCATCGGATTTTCTTCTTCTGGCTCATAGCGAGAACCGCCCACCAGCTTGCGATACTCATTGGACTTGAAGTCGGACAGACGCACAATAACCGGTTTGGGATAGAATGCCGCAGCGATGGTCGCAATACCTTCGGCCAGTTTTTCCACAAAGAAGGCACGCGGGCTGGCATAGCCACGGGCAGCCGACTCCACCGCTTTCTTGAGTTCGGCATCAATATTCGGATAATCCAGCACCGCCTTGGGGTGCACATTGATGTTGTTGTTGATGATGAATTCGAGACGAGCCAGACCCACACCGCCGTTGGGGATTTGGGAAAAATCAAAAGCCAGTTGCGGGTTACCCACATTCATCATGATCTTGACCGGGATCTCGGGCATTTCGCCCCGGCGCACTTCTTCCACTTCGGTTTCAAGAAATCCGTCGTAAATCCGACCCTCGTCGCCTTCGGCGCATGAGACTGTGACTTCGGCGCCTTCCTTGAGGTCCTCTGTAGCCGTTGCGCAGCCAACAACAGCAGGGATACCCAATTCACGGGCAATGATTGCCGCATGGCAGGTGCGCCCGCCACGGTTGGTTACGATGGCTGCAGCGCGTTTCATGACCGGCTCCCAGTTCGGGTCTGTCATGTCGGTTACCAGCACATCGCCAGCCTGCACCTGATCCATATCGTTGATATCAGAAACGACACGAACCTTGCCTGAGCCGATTTTCTGGCCAATGGCGCGACCGGTAATAAGGACCTTGCCGGTTGCTTTCAATTTGTAGCGCAACTGGACATCGTTGCCAGTCTGCTGAGATTTCACCGTTTCGGGGCGAGCCTGCAGAATATAGAGCTTGCCATCGATGCCATCGCGACCCCATTCGATATCCATGGGGCGCTGGTAGTGCTTCTCAATGATGACAGCATAACGGGCCAGTTCGATCACTTCATCGTCGGTCAGTGAATAGCGATTACGTTCGGATACCGGTACTTCGACGGTGCTGACGGCATTCTCTCCGGGCTTGCGCTCGCCGTTGAACTCCATTTTGATCAGTTTTGAGCCGATGCGACGTCCGACAATCGGATATTTCCCCGACGCCAGCGTGGTTTTGAAAACATAGAATTCATCCGGATTGACGGCACCCTGCACCACCGTTTCACCCAGGCCGTAGGAAGACGTGATAAACACAACATCGTTGAAACCGGATTCGGTGTCCAGTGTAAACATCACGCCGGCACTGCCCTTGTCGGAACGTACCATGCGCTGAATACCGGCAGACAATGCCACCTCTGCGTGCGCGTAGCCTTTGTGGACACGGTAGGAAATAGCACGATCGTTATAAAGTGACGCGAATACGTGGCGGATTTTATCCAGCACATCGTCAATACCGGCGA
>JBOIGK010000319.1:0-3213 GCA_050742695.1 Advenella sp.
GGCTGACCGTCTCAAGCGTCAACCCCAGATAATTGCCAATTTCCTCGCGGCTCATGCGAAGCACATACTCGCTGCCCGAATAGCCCAGACAGGTGAAGCGCTGCGATAAATTGATCAGAAATGCAGCAAGCCTTTGTTCGGAACGCATGGCGCCCAGCGACAGCACCACGTTGTGCGAGCGCGAAATTTCCTGGCTCATCAGACGCGTGACACGATAGGCCAGTGCCGGAATTTCCTTGGACAGGTAACTTAGGTCGCTCATGCGGATGACACAAACCTCTGTATCTTCCATGGCGATGGCGTTGGAAACGTGCACGTTCTCTGCGAGCGCATCAAGACCGATGATTTCACCGGCAAAGACAAACCCGGTAATCTGCATGTGTCCGGATTCGTTTTCCAGTTGCAGTTTCATGGAACCGGAGCGGATAGCGTACAGGGCGGTGAGCCTATCGCCTGCCTTGAAAAAGAGGGTGCCTTTTGGGATGCGGATGCGTTCCTTGACCAACTCGTTCAGTCGTGTCGCATCTTGCGCAGTGAGCCCCTGCGGTACGCAAATATGCCCCAGCACACAAGTATTGCAGTAAACGGAATCCTTGTTCAGAAGCTGATGTTTGATCATGGTATGCGCGTGACCTTGATAGCAATCAAAAATGCCGTAGCGGCGGTTAATTGTAGTTTTTACGATCGGGTAACGCAGCCGGATTGGTGGCTTGCAGTGACACGACACTACACGAACAGCGGGTAACCATCACAACATGCAATGCAAGAGGGATTAGTCATGTAACCCCCGAATTTTATTTATTTTTCTTACATATTATAACATAATCGGCTATCGCTTGCGGGCCAGGCACGCGCCCCGCATTGCCCGGCGGGCGTCGTTGGGGGTGCACAGATAACGCGGGTTCGGTGTTGTTGCCTGGTGGCGGCTCTTATATCAGACCGCCAGAAATTGTGCTTTGGCCTGCGGATCATGAGCAAGTGTGTCCATGGTGTCCTCGTATTTGATCTGGCCTTTTTCCAGGATGTAAACCCGGTCGCAGACCTGCCGGGCAAAATCCATGTTCTGTTCTGACAATAGAATGCTTACACCTTGCTCCTTTAAGGCAAGCACCATTTTTATCATCTGTTCGACCACAATGGGGGCCACGCCTTCGGAGGGTTCGTCCAACAGTAGCAGGTAGGGGTTGCCCATCAGCGTGCGGGCTACGGCAAGCATTTGCTGTTCGCCGCCACTCATTTGTCCTCCGCGACGTGTCCGCATGTCGGCCAGATTCGGAAACAGCGCAAAAATCGAGTCGACCGACCAGTGAGCCACGCTCTGGCCATCTGGCCAGACGCGGGGTGCCTGTCTGCCGGTATCGAGATTTTCCATGACGCTCAGATCGGCAAAAATCCGCCGCTCTTCAGGCACGAAACCAATGCCGGCCCGGGCAATCTGATGCGGCTTCCAGGCACCAATTTGCTGTCCCATAAACTCAATAGTGCCCTGGTGGGTCACCAGACCCATGATGCTTTCAATGGTCGTAGATTTGCCGGCGCCGTTGCGGCCCATCAACGCCACCACTTCGCCTTTTCTGACAGTCAGGTTGATGTCAAACAGGATATGGGCTGCGCCATACCATGCGTTCAGATTGTGCACCTGCAATAGCGCTGGCGGCTGACCCGGCTGAGCAGTGGGCGTTAAACGGGTCATGGGCGCACTCCGTCTGCGGTATCGGTCTCTGCCCCAGCGCCCGAAAGGGAGGGCCGGGTGGCGTCCTGCTGCAGATTCAGGCCCGTGCCGAAATAGACCTGCCGCACGTTTGGATCGTCGCGGATCTCGCGCGGGGTACCTTGTGCAATCAGCTGGCCACGGGCCAGCACGAGTATTCTATCGGCAAATCCAAACACTACATCCATGCTGTGCTCAGTAAACAATACAGCGGTATTGCGCGCCCGGGCGATGTCACGCGTTAATGTCATCAAGTCCTGGCGCTCGCGAGGAGCCATGCCTGCGGTGGGCTCATCCATCAGCAGGAGCCTGGGTTCACTGGCCAGCGCCATGGCAAGTTCGACACGTTTGATATCGCCATAGGCCAGTTCCGAGCATGGGCGATCTGCCTGCGCCAGCATGCCCACCTGCTCAAGCAATGCACTGGCCTGCTGCCGGTACAATTTGTCGGCAGACTGCCATATGTGATAGGTGCGGCGTCGATAGGAGAGCAGGGCATTTTGAATGTTCTGCAGCACGGTGAACGAACTGAAGGTCGCGGCAATCTGAAAGGTGCGGCCCACGCCTTTTTTCCAGATCTGTCTGGCCGGCAAATTAGCGATGGATTCGCCGGCAAGCAGGATATTGCCGCGCGTGACCGGCAACTGGCCGCCGATCATATTGAATGTAGTTGTTTTACCAGCACCGTTGGGACCGATCAGCGCCAGTAGTTCACCGGCCTGCAAACTAAAACTGATGTCGTCCACGGCAATAAAGTCACCATAGCGTCGGCTCAGATGATTGACCTCAAGCAAATTCATGGTTGGCTTCCTGCAGGTCGTGCCCGACCCTCTTTGTGAAACCACTGTCCGATCCGATTGCCAAGGCCGCCCAGGCCTTGCGGAAACAGCAGCACCAATAACAGGATAATCAAACCAAACAGCCCTTTCCAGTACTCGGTAATGCCTGTGATGTAGTCATGGAGTAAAACATAAAATGCTGCGCCACTTAAGGGGCCGGTGATCGATTGAATACCACCCAGCAGGACCATGACAAGGCCGTCAATTGATTTGCTCACATACAGCTCTTCAGGCGATATGCTACCTTTGGAAAATACGAAGAGGGCGCCGGCCAGCCCGGCAAAAAAACCTGCTATGACAAATGCAATCCACTGCACACGCATGCTGTCGATGCCGATGGCGCCACTTCGTTGCATTGAGTCGCGGCTGGCCCTGAGCGCATAGCCCAGCGGCGAAAACAATAACCAGCGCAGCGCCAGTACCGAGAGCAGCACGATGGCAAGCACAAAGTAATAAAAGTGGACCGGGTCTTCCAGCCAGGCGGCAGGCCAGATGCCGATCAGGCCGTTGGAGCCGCCCGTGACGTCATTCCATTGATATGCCACGGACCATGTAATCTGGGCAAATGCCAGCGTGAGCATGGCAAGATAAATGCCCGACAGCCGCACGCAGAACCAGCCGTAGATCAGCGCCGCGATGGCAGCCACAAAGGGTGCCAGCGCA
>JBOIGK010000320.1:0-13682 GCA_050742695.1 Advenella sp.
GGTGTGAATATCGGAGCGGGCAGCCATATCGGCCAACGTCGCAATCACGTCATCCGCTTCCACGCCCGGCGCAGCAATAACGGGCCAGCCCATGGCGCGGATGGCCTCATGAATAGGGCCGGTCTGCGCAGCCAGGTCATCGGGCATGGGCGGTCTGTCCCCCTTGTATTCGGGATACAAATCATCCCTGAAGGTTTTCCCCTTGGCATCGAAAATACATGCGGCGTAATCCGCCTTATAATCATCAATGCATTTTCGCATCATGTTTATCACGCCATACAGGGCGCCTGTAGGCTCTCCACGCGCATTACGCAGATCGGGCATTGCATAGAAAGCGCGGTACAAATAGCTTGATCCGTCAACAAGTAACAAGGTTTTTTTCATGTCAGTAACAAAAGCAACAACGATTCAGGGTCAGATAAACGAGATAACCAGCGAGCTGCATACAGCGGCCGATCATCTCAAGGATTTGACCGCAGCGGTGAGCATTTTTGGAAGTGCACGGATCCGGTCAGATTCGCCCTACTATACCAAAACGCAGGAGATTAGCGGCCGTCTTGCCAAGGCGGGCTTCAATGTTATTTCCGGCGGCGGTCCCGGCATCATGGAAGCAGCCAACAAAGGCTGCCATGAAGCAGGCGGGACCAGTATCGGACTGAACATCGAATTGCCTCACGAACAGAAAGACAATCGCTACCAGACCGACAGCCTGTATTTCAAATATTTTGTATCGCGCAAAACCACCTTTTTCATGAACAGTGCCGGCTATATCATCATGCCAGGCGGGTTCGGCACGCTGGACGAAATGTTCGAGGCCCTCACGCTGATCCAGACCGGCAAGGCCAGCAAAGCGCCTGTCGTGTTTGTCGGCACCGAATTCTGGCAAGGCCTGATGGACTGGATCCGCAACCAGCTGGTTGTCAACAAACTGATTTCGGAACACGATCTGGATCTGTTCATTGTCGAAGACGATCCACAAAAAGTGGTGGAGCACATTCAGACTAAACACCAGCAGTACGTTCTGGATGCCAGCTGTGTCGGGCTGTGTTAAGCACGCCACGTATTGACCTGCTGGCAGCAACCAGAGGCGGCGACTTTATTCAGCCTGTGGTTTCTTTTTGGCCGGGGGCCGGCAAATGACTTGGACGACAGGCAGTTCCTCCTGAACAATATTGCGTGACATGACCTGTCCCTTGACCTGGGCGCAGGATTGCTCCATTTTTGTCATACATGCTGCAGTATCCGTTTTACACGGCAGGATAAAGTGCAGATCATTCTGGTCATAAATCGCTTTTGATGCACAACCGGACAACACAATGGCAGCAACAACCGGTATCACGAAATGGCGAATCATCAACTCTCCTTGGTATCATCCGGGTATTATATGAGCACTCCCGGGTCAAATGATGGGCGGTTGCCGCATCATAACCCGGTCGCTGCAAGCATGAACCGCCAAAGCAAGCGCACTGCTGCATTTATTACACTGTTTGCAAAAAATTGCACTTGTTTTAACAGCTATCGCAGCGTTGTGTGCTAGATTTTTGTCTCTCTTTTCGTTTTTCCATGCTCATACGGCATTATCTAAGGCGCTCCATGTCAAACACGCTTAAAACGACCCTGATCATTGTTGGCGCCTTGCTGCTGGGTGGCTGCTCCACCGGTTTCGGGGTAAGCGTACCGCTGGTCAGCGGCCTGTCACTAGGTATCGGCAGCGGCGGCATCAGCCTTGGCACGGGCATCGGACCTGTCGGCGCCGGTATCGGCGTCGGTCACGGTGGACGGGTTTCAGCCGGCGCAGGTGTGGGCGTTGGCGTGGGCACCAGCATCGGCTCAGGGGCCAGTGCGGGCGTAGGCACCGGCATTGGCACCAGCACCGTGATCTACGATCCACAGGCGCCCGCCGAGGCAGCGCCACGGGAAAAAGCCGATTTGTACAGCGGCAACTGATGGCAGGTCATTCCCCTACGATCAACAGGCAGGCTGGCAACTCCCTTCTGTGCGGCCCTTCTGTGGGCCCTTTGTTTGAGGCCCACCTGCAGTGTGCTTGCGCAAGCCACGCCCCTGCGCAAACGCCTGACCTGTTGCACCTGACGGCAATGAAAACACGCTTCGGAGCAGACAACTTTATCCATTCTTGCACATATCGACCATTGAATTTCAGCCCTTTCCGATACGATCAGGACTCCGTATTTGAATAAAGGGGGTCGACATGTCCGCCGTTGACAACACCACATTCGTGCTCGCTCAGGACGAAGCCGCACAGTTCGCACTCATCAATCGGGCCCTGGCCATGCTGGACTTTGACTGTTTTGACTATATCCAGAGACATCCCACGCCCTTTACCACGCCCCGCTATCACCATCTTGGCACCATCCCCGACGCACTGATCCGGCTGGACGATCGGCATCTGATTCACGACACCATCATTCCCGCCGTCATGCAACGGCAGGCCGGCCTGATCTGGGAATTGAAAGATTTTTACACCATCCATCCCGAGCTGGCCGCAAGAGAACACCGGAATTTCTACGGTCTGTTCGCCCCTGGCACCAATCTGCTGGGCCACACCGGCGCCGTGCTGACACTGATCCGGCTGAGCCGTCCGATCACGCAGCAAGAGCTGACAGATGAGCTTGCCCGATACCAGTTGGTGATTTATGCTTTGCAGCACCTGTGCCAGTTGATCCTGGCCAGGCGCCATCGCCAGCAACTGGGCATCCAGCTGACGTCACGGCAAACCGATATTCTCAAATGGATCGCCGACGGCAAGAGCAATGACGATATTGCCCATATTCTGGGCATCTCTTCCCATACGGTCAATTACCACACGAAACAGATCCTGGATAAAACTCACACACAGAACCGGCATAGTGCGGCAATGAGTGCGTTTATTGCCGGCGTCATTCCGTCATAGAATTTCATATTCGCGGTACATCGGCCACGGTTCGGTCGGCTAACATCTATAATAACGGGTTAACCCCATTGTTTCCGGACGCCGGACCGTGCCGCTACTTCCGTTTGCCGGCCCGCAGCAGGTTGCGTCCCCTTATGTGCGAACTTATGATGCAGGATCACTACCACCCCACCGACCTTGAACAATCCGCTCAGCAAAACTGGCAGGAGCGTGACGCCTATCTTGTGACAGAACACGCAAAAGATGCAAATGGCAATGAGAAGCCCAAATTCTATGCCTGCTCCATGCTGCCCTACCCTAGCGGAAAGCTGCATATGGGTCATGTCCGGAACTACACGATCAACGACATGATGGCTCGCCAGTTGCGCATGCGCGGTTTCAACGTACTCATGCCCATGGGTTGGGATGCCTTCGGCATGCCTGCAGAAAATGCCGCGATCAAATCAAAGGTGCCACCGGCCAAATGGACCTATGACAACATCGCCTACATGAAAAAGCAGATGAAGGCGATGGGGCTGGCCATCGACTGGTCACGGGAAATGTGTGCCTGCGATCCCCAATACTACAAATGGAACCAATGGCTTTTTCTAAAAATGCTGGAAAAAGGCATTGCCTACCGCAAAACGCAGGTGGTGAACTGGGATCCGGTAGATCAAACCGTGCTGGCCAACGAGCAGGTCATCGACGGCCGGGGCTGGCGCTCCGGCGCACTGGTCGAAAAGCGCGAAATCCCAGGCTACTATCTGCGTATAACTGACTACACTGAAGAGCTGCTGGATCAGGTAACACACAATCTGCCGGGCTGGCCCGAGCGGGTGCGCCTCATGCAGGAAAACTGGCTGGGCAAAAGCGAAGGCGTACGCTTTGCGTTTACGCATGATATCCACGACGCCCAGAACCAGCTAATCCAGAACGGTCGCATGTTTGTGTTTACGACCCGGCCCGACACCATCATGGGCGTCACGTTCTGCGCAGTCGCGCCCGAACACCCGCTGGCAACCCATGCCGCTGCCGGCAATCCGGAACTGGCCGCATTCATCGAAAAATGCAAGCTCGGCGGCACGACCGAAGCCGAAATGGCTACCCGTGAAAAAGAAGGTATGCCAACCGGCCTGACCGTTGTTCACCCCCTGACCGGCAATGCCATTGAAGTCTGGGTGGGCAACTATGTGCTCATGAGCTATGGCGACGGTGCAGTCATGGGCGTGCCGGCCCATGACGAACGTGATTTTGCCTTTGCGCTCAAATATGAGCTGCCGATCAGACAGGTTGTGCAGGTCGCCGACAAAGCGTTTGACAATACCCAATGGCACGACTGGTATGCTGACAAGCAGCAGGGTCGCGTAATCAACTCCGGCCAGTTTGATGGCCTGGACTATCGCCAGGCGGTCGACGCCGTGGCTACTGCCCTGGCCGAAAAAGGCCTGGGTGAAAAACAGACCACATGGCGGTTGCGCGACTGGGGTATTTCTCGCCAGCGCTACTGGGGCACTCCCATTCCAATCATCCACTGCGAAAGCTGCGGACCGGTCCCGGTACCCGAAGCCGACCTGCCCGTGCGCCTGCCCGAGCATCTGATCCCTGATGGCAGCGGCAATCCGCTGGCAAAAGACGAAAGTTTCCTGTCGTGTTCCTGCCCCTCCTGCGGCAAACCGGCAAGGCGGGAAACCGACACCATGGACACCTTCGTTGATTCCTCCTGGTATTTCATGCGCTATACCTCTGCCGGCAACGACAGTGCAATGGTAGACCAGCGCAATGATTACTGGATGCCCATGGATCAGTACATTGGCGGCATTGAACACGCAGTATTGCATCTGTTATACGCGCGATTCTGGACCAAGGTTATGCGCGACCTGGGATTGCTCAAGTTCGATGAACCATTCACCAAACTGCTCTGCCAGGGCATGGTGCTGAACCATATCTATTCGCGCCGCACGCCGCAAGGCGCGGTCGAATACTTCTGGCCTGAGGAAGTGACCAACACCTACGACGATAAAGGCGCCATTACGGGAGCCACCCTCAACCGCGACGGCTCGGCGATCCAGTACGGCGGCGTAGGCACTATGTCCAAATCCAAGAACAACGGCGTAGACCCGCAAGCGCTGATCGATACGATGGGCGCCGACACGGCGCGGCTGTTTGTCATGTTTGCCAGCCCGCCGGAACAGACACTGGAATGGTCCGACTCAGGCGTGGACGGCTCGCATCGCTTCCTGCGACGCGTGTGGTCTATAGCAAACGGCCTCAAAGCGCGCATCCTGGCAGCACCAACCCAGGCGAGCGATTTCTCCCAGGCCAGCAAGGCCGTCAAGGATCTGCGTCTGCAGGCCTATTCGCTGCTGCGCCAGGCCAACTATGACTACGAACGTATTCAGTACAATACGGTAGTGTCGGCCAACATGAAATTGCTCAATGCCATTGACGATACTGCACTGCCCGAGGGCGAGCTCGAAGATGCCGCCCTGCGCGAAGTGACCGGGATCCTCATTCGCATGCTGTATCCGATTGTGCCGCACATCACCTGGCATTTGTGGAACGAGCTGGGTTACGTGCAGCAGTACGGCGACCTTCTTGACGCCCCCTGGCCCAGCGTGGACGAAGCCGCGCTGATTGCCGATGAAATTGAACTCATGCTGCAAATCAATGGCAAATTGCGCGGCTCCATCCAGATACCGAATGGCGCCGATCGCGAACATATCGAAGCGGTCGCCAGAAGTCATCCTTCGCTGGAAAAATTCCTGGAAGGACGCCCGCCGAAACGTGTTATTGTGGTTCCCGGAAAACTTGTCAATATTGTTGGTTAATTTCAGCAGGTGAAAACCATGGTGTACTCTTTCTCTTTCTTGCGCTGGCAACAGGTCCTGCTGGCAGCCCTCTTGCTCAGCCTGGTGCTGGCCGGTTGCGGCTTCAAGCTGCGTGGTGAAAAGCCGCTGCCGTTTACCACGATGTACACCAATATTGAAAGCAACTCGCGCTTTGGTTCCTATTTGCGTCGGTCCCTGAAAGCCAGTTCACCAACGCTGCAATTTGTCGACAATGCGTCAACGGCGCAGGTGGTGCTCTCGCAACTGGAACGCGTCCAGTCACAGCGTGAAGTATCGCTCAACTCCCAGGGACAGGTTGAAGAGTACGAACTGACGCTGCACCTGACCTTCCAACTGGTCTCCAATAGCGGCCAATTGCTGATTCCTCCGTCCACCCTCACCTCGACACGCACGCTGCCCTATGACGAAGCCAATTCCCAGGCCAAGGCCCAGGAAATGGTCACGCTCTATCAGGATATGGAAGCGCAAATGGTAGGGCAACTAGTACGACGCATCAGTTCTGATGACGTGATCCAGGGCTATCAGCAGGGTGCAGGCACGCCAGGTGATGCGCAGTTCGCCCGATAAGCGCGATGGCAGGACAAACCCCCAACTACGAACGCTTTATTGCCGATCTGGGTAAGCCGGATGCGCAGTTGCATCCGCTTTATGTGATCAGCGGTGACGAATTACTGTTGCGCAACGAAGCCCTGGACGCATTACGTGCAGCCTGCCGGCTTCAGGGCTATACCGAAAGGGTCTCGCTTAACCTGACGGCCACCGGCCCCTGGAACGCCATAGAAGAAAACACCCAGTCCATTTCCCTGTTCGGCGATCGCAAGCTGATGGAAATTGAAGTGCCCACCGGCAAGCCCGGCAAAACCGGCGGCGATGCGCTGGTCGCGCTGGCCAACCGCGCGGCGCGGCAGGAACTGACCGATATTTCCGTTGCCCTGATTCTGCCGCGGGCAGACAGGACCATCTCTTCTGCAAAATGGTATACCGCCGTGACGCAGCAGGCCGTGCTGGTCAATACGCCGGTCATCAGCCGCGAGCAATTGCCCGCCTGGGTCCAGAGCAGACTCAAACGCCAGAAACAGCACGCCGATGCGGCAACCCTGGCCTGGATTACCGATAAGGTCGAAGGCAATCTGCTGGCAGCGCATCAGGAAATCCTCAAGCTCGGCTTGCAGTATCCCGAAGGCGAATTGACGCTGGAAGAAGTGGAAAGTGCCGTTCTGGACGTGAGCCGCTATAATGTCTTTGACATGAGCCATGCCATTTTGCGCGGCGATGGTCAGCGCGCCCTCAAGGTGCTGCACGGGTTGCAGGCCGAAGGCGAGGCGTTGCCCATGGTGCTGGGCCTGCTCACTTATGACATTCGTAATCTTTACACACTTGCCCAGGCAAGGCAGAACGGACACAATCCCAGGAACCTGACGCGCAAGCTCGGTCTGTTTCCGCCCAAGGATCAGCTGATCCTCAATACGCTGGACCGGCTGCCCTTCTCCCAGATCATGGGGTTGATCCAGCACGCCCACGACATTGATCGCCTGTTCAAGGGTTTTCCTGCAGACGGAAGACTGACCGACGCCTGGCAGGAAATGGCTCGACTCGTTCTGCGTATGGCAGATGTGACCGCATCCTCTCATTGATTCAATCATGACAACCGAAACCAGTATAAATCTCGATCTTGATACGCAAATGCTGGCCTATGGCCAGCAGGCCAAAGCCGCCGCTCGCCTGCTGATGCGCGCCGACGATAAACAGAAGTCGGCAGCACTGCTGCATATTGCTCATACGCTGGAAACCCAGGCAGCGCAGTTGCAGGCCGAAAACGCGCTGGATCTGCAGCAAGCCCGCGATAACGGCCTGGAGGCGGCCATGCTCGATCGCCTGACGCTATCGGATAAAGCGCTGGGCCTGATGGCAACCGGCCTGCGCCAGATCGCGACGCTGGAAGACCCGGTAGGCAGCCGCAGCGAAACCAGAATCCGGCCAAACGGCATGCGAGTCTCGAAAATGCGCATTCCGCTGGGGGTTATCGGTATCATTTACGAATCCCGGCCCAATGTCACAATCGATGCAGCCGCACTGTGTCTGAAATCGGGCAATGCCGCCATTTTGCGCGGCGGCAGCGAGGCCTTTCGCTCCAATCAGGCTTTGGGCAAGATCATTCAGCAGGGGTTGGCTTACGCCGGCTTGCCTGCCCACGCAGTGCAGACCATCAACACCACAGATCGCGCCGCTGTCGGCAAGCTCATTACCCTGAGCGATTACGTTGACGTGATTATTCCCCGGGGTGGCAAAGGCCTGATCCGGCGCCTGGAAGCAGAGGCCACAGTGCCCATGATCCGCCATCTTGACGGTAACTGCCATGTCTATATAGACCGTGCGGCCGACCTTGACATGGCCCACGACATTGCCTTTCAGGCCAAAACCTATCGCTACGGCGTGTGCGGCTCAATGGAAACGCTGCTGGTGCATCAGGAAATTGCAGAGCAGGTTCTGCCCCGGCTTGCCGCCGCCTATGTAGAAAAAGGCGTCGCGCTTCGCGGCTGTTCCCGTACCCGGCAACTGGTGCCGCAGGCCACTGCTGCCACCGATGAAGACTGGGCAACGGAATACCTGGCGCCCATTCTGGCCATTCGCATTGTCGACTCCATCGATGAGGCCATGACGCATATTGCCACGTGGAGTTCGGGCCATACGGAAGCGATTGTCACCGACAGCGTGGCCGCCGCCAACCGGTTCCAGCGGGAAGTGGACTCCAGTTCGGTTTATGTGAACCTGCCGACCGTCTTTGCCGACGGCTTCGAGTACGGGCTGGGTGCAGAGATCGGGATTTCGACCAATCGCCTGCACGCGCGCGGCCCTGTCGGCCTGGAAGGCCTGACAACCTATAAATGGGTGCTCGAAGGCAACGGCCAATTGCGCGGGTAAAAATAAAATGCTTTGGATCAAATCACTTCATATTGTATTTGTCACCGCCTGGTTTGCCGGGCTGTTCTATCTGCCACGCATTTTTGTCAACCTGGCCCAACAGCCCCAGGATGGTCCGGTCTATCCGGTCCTGCTGGGCATGGCCAGGCGGCTGCTGCGCTTTACCACGATGCTGGCGGTGCCGGCCGTCGCTTTCGGCCTGGTACTCATGCTGTATTACCGAATCGGCCTTGCCAATGGCTGGCTGCATGCGAAATTGCTTTTTGTACTGCTGATTATCGGCTACCATCACGCCTGTTTTCGCATCTACAGAAAATTTGTACAGGGCCGCAACCAGCGCGACCATGTCTTTTATCGCTGGTTCAATGAAATACCGGTATTGCTACTGCTGGCGGTGGTCATTCTTGTGGTCACCAAACCTTTCTGACAGGCTTAGCCATGACCGATGACAATACACCCCCAAGCCGCAAGAAACTGAGTCTTAGTGGCGCGCCGCGCAAAGCCGACGAGAGTGACGAAAAACCCAAGGTGCGCTCTGGCGCGCGGGCTCGCGCCGTGGCGCAAAGCCAGTTGCGTTCCGGTCAGGGAAAAACCACCCCAGCCAAATCTGGACGCCCGTTGCCCACGGATCGCGCCGGTGCGCGCAACGACACGACCGCTGGAACATACGAACCGCGCCGCACGGCTTCTGATCGCATCGATCGTCCGATGCGCACGGAACGCCCCAGGCCGGCAACCGGCAAACGCGACTTCAACCCTGGCGCCCCCCTCACCGGGAAAAAGAACCAGGCCAGGACAGCCGATCGCGCTACCCGTGCGCCGCAGGAATCCGAACAATCGCGGCCGCGCCCCTCATCCCGCCTGACCGAGACGTTCAGGGTATTCGCTCCGTGCCCACAGGGCCTGGAGGAAGTGCTTTGCGAGGAAATGCAGGCGCTGGGCTTTGAGCACGTAGAAAAAGGACGTGCCGGCTGCGCCTTCGAAACCGATTGGGCCGGCATTTTGCGGGCCAACCTTTACTCCCGCCTAGCAACCCGGATTCTGGTGCAAGTAGCGCATGGCCTGGTGCTCAAGGAAGACGACATCTACGAACTGGCTTACGACGCCCCATGGGAGCGCTGGTTTGGCGCTGAACATTCCCTGCGGGTCGATACCTCGGCCATCCAGAGCCCCATGAAAAGCCTGATGTTCTGCAATCTGAAGGCCAAAGACGGCATCTGTGACCGCCTGCGCGATCGCGAAGGCGAGCGTCCAAGCATCGATACGGTTCGACCCGACGCCCGCGTACACCTTTTTCTGACCCGGGATTCGGGCACGTTGTACCTTGATACCTCCGGAGAATCCCTGTTCAAGCGCGGCTGGCGTCTGGACAAGGGCGAAGCACCGCTGCGCGAGAACCTGGCTGCCGGCATTCTGGCGCTCTCGGGCTGGGATCCGTCCCTGCCCCTGCTGGATCCCTTTTGTGGCAGCGGCACCATTCTGATCGAGGCCGCCTGGATCGCGCAAGGCGTGCCGCCGGGCATCTCCCGTCCCTTTGGTTTCGAGCGGCTGCGCAATGCCGATGCCCGCCAATGGACAGCCTTGAAAGAGGATGCCTTCAGCCGCATCGCGCCGGAGCTGGAGACCCCGTTATACGGTTGCGATCTGAACCCTCATGCACTGGAGGCCGCGCGCGAAAACATGCAGCGCGCCAATCTGGCGCCAGACTCCATTCAGTTTGCCCGGGCCAATGCGCTGGACCTGCAGCCGCCAACAAACACCGGCTGGCTAGTCACCAACCCGCCATATGGGGAACGAATGGACGAACAGGACGATGGTTTCTGGCGCGACTGGTCCGCCTGCCTGAAACAGCAATTTGCCGGATGGCAGGTTCATGTGATTTCCAGCGACCTGGAACTGCCCGGAAAACTGCGCCTGAAACCGCGTCGCCGTACACCACTGTACAATGGGGCGCTTGACTGCCGCCTGTTTTCATTTGAAATGGTCGCCGAAAGCTACCGTAAACCCTGATAGCCAACTGCATGAAACCTTCTGCCCCTGCTGACGCGGCGCTGTTGTCGCGCCGTTCTCCTTCCCGTTTACGCCTGTTTGCCTGCATGATGTACGAGGCCGTGCTCCTGTTCGGCGTCGTCTTCTTTGCCGATTACATTTTTGACACGCTCACGCAAAGTCGCAGCGGCCTGACCCTTCTGGGCACACGCCAGGCCGTGCTGTTTGTCGCCATCGGCCTATATTTTGTGCTGTGCTGGCGAAAACACGGACAGACACTACCCATGAAAACCTGGAATATCCGGCTCGTCAGCCGGCAAGGCAGCCGCCCCTCCCTGGGCAAACTCGTGTTGCGCTATGTCCTGTGCTGGCCCATCCCGCTGCTGGGAGCCTATCTGGTGTACGCCGCCTCCAATTCACTGGGCTGGCCATCCATCACCTTGTTCATTGTGTTTACGCCCTTTCTCAACTTTGTCTATAGCTGGTTTGACCGGGACGGCCTGATGTTGCATGACAGGCTGGCCGGCACCCGTCTGGTCGACCTATCGCCGGCGGCGATTCAATGATAGAATCAGAAGTCCACGGGCAGCAGGCAGGATCTTTTTTGCACGCACTGCCCTATTTCTTTAGCGCCCCCGATTCTTTACGCCACCTTATGACCGATCATTATTCGTCACTCTATAAATCATTTGAATGGCTGGTTCCCACGGTATTCAATATAGCGGATGCCTGCTGTCACCGGTGGGCTTCCAGCCCGCACGAAGCACGCCAGGTCGCCATTTATTTCGAAGATCAGGTAGGGCAGCTCACACTACTGACTTACGGACAACTGTCCGAAAAGGTCAATAAACTGGCCAATGGCTTTATCCGCATGGGCGTGCAGCCGCAGGACCGCGTCGCGGTCGCACTGCAACACTCGGCAGAAAGCGCAATCACCCAGTTGGCGGTCCTTACCGTGGGCGCGATCGTCGTGCCCCTGACCTCCTCCCTGAGCAGCGCCGAATACGCCGAAAGGCTGCATGATTCACAGGCGCGGGTAGCGGTGGTGGACAAGCACTCCATTACTGCGCTTATTTCTGCGGTTGACAATCATTCTCCAGTCAAACAGATCATCGGCATCCACACAGATGACGACCGGATCATTTGCTGGCGTACCCTGCTGGCGCGTCAACCAGCCACATTCACACCCCATGTGGTCAGCGCCTCAACGCCGGCCATTCTGGTGTACCCTGCCACAGCCGAAAACGAACCGTTACGCGGCGTGCTTCTGGATCACAGCTCACTGATCGGCACCCTGCCCGGCTTTGTCGCGTCACAGAACTGGTTTCCGAAAACGAACGATATTTTCTGGACCTCCTACGACTGGAACAGCCCCAACGGCCTGCTCAATGCGTTGTTGCCCACGCTGTATTTCGGCAAGTCCATCGTCGGCTGCCCGGCCGGGCGCACCATACCACGACTGTTTACGCTGCTCGAGCACTACCAGATTACCAATATTCATGCATCCGGCGAGGATTTGCGCCGGATCCGCGAATACCCCGATACGTTGGAAGAATTCGAGCTGGCTATCCGCAGCATCAGCTGCCTGGACACCGATTACGAGCCGTCGCTGGGCCAATGGGCCAAGCAACGCTTTGACGTTGATATCAATGTGGTCGCCGCACCGCTGGGCTTTGGCTATATCATTGGTGAAAGCCAGGAAAAATGGGCACCTCGCCAGGGCAGCATGGGCCGTGTGTATCCGGGCCATCGAATCAGTGTTATTGACCAGGCCGGCAAGCCACTGAAAACCGGCCAGAAGGGCTTTATAGCAGTCAACAGGACAGACCAGAATGATTATCCCGATCCGGCGGTTGCCTTGCACTACTGGTCCGGCGCCCAGATCCATCCGTTGCAGGCCGAACCACAGGAGT
This sequence comes from Advenella sp., assembly GCA_050742695.1. GTDB lineage: Bacteria > Pseudomonadota > Gammaproteobacteria > Burkholderiales > Burkholderiaceae_B > Advenella. The sequence goes on from JBOIGK010000320.1 coordinate 12,564, forward strand.
GGATTCCAACAGCCATTCGCGGCCACATTGACAAAGATGGCTACGTCTGGCGCGATGCCGGAACCGACACCGATAGCGTAACCAGCTAGGCGAAGGAGAAATATTCATCATGGCTGTGTATCAGATCGATGAGCTGGCGCCAAACATCGACCCCACCGCTTTTGTCTTTGACAGCGCGACGGTCATTGGCAACGTCACCCTGGAAAAAAATGTCAGCGTCTGGGCCAATGTGGCCATTCGCGGCGATAACGCGCCCATCCTGATCCAGGAAGGCAGCAACGTCCAGGAAGGCAGTGTGCTGCACGTGGACGAAGGCGTTCCCCTGACCATTGAAAAGAACGTTACTGTTGGCCACCAGGCTCTGCTGCACGGCTGCACCGTTGGGGAAGGCTCTCTGATCGGCATGCAGGCCATTGTCTTGAATAACGCACGTATTGGCAAAAACTGTATCATCGGCGCAGGCGCCATCGTGACCGAAGGCAAAGTCATCCCAGACGGCTCGCTCGTTATCGGTATCGGCAAAATTGCGCGTACGCTGAGCGAAGACGAAATCGCCAATATTCACAAAAATACTGCTCATTACGTATGGCAGGGGCAGCGCTATCGCAGCGGCCTTAAACGCCTGACGTAATTTTGGCCCTGTGCCACCCTGCCATGACGACTGACCAATTACAGAAATACCTGCTTGACGACCGCAGCACCCGCATCCAGACCGTCGATCTGACCGAGACCTGGCACACCGGCCTGGCGCATCAGAGCTATCCGCCGGTCGTTCGCGACCTGCTCGGGCAGCTGTGTGCAGCCTCGGTGCTGCTTGCCTCTAATATTAAATTCGATGGCTCGCTCGTGCTGCAACTGCAGGGCGACGGGGCACTGGCCCTGATCGTGGTCGAATGCCAATCAGACCTGAGCCTGCGCGCCACCGTACAGTTGCGTCAGGACTTTGTGGTGCCCGACAATGCCACATTCCAGTCGCTGCTCAATGCCAACGGCAATGGTCGGTTTATTGTCATTCTGGATCCAGCAGACCGGCAGGAAGGCCAGCAACCCTATCAGGGTGTGGTGCCCATGGAAGGCGATTCGGTGGCCAAGGTCCTGGAGCATTATATGAAACAGTCG
>JBOIGK010000321.1:0-8255 GCA_050742695.1 Advenella sp.
CCCGGGCCACGGCCTATGGCGTGGCATCCGCTGTCCTTAAGCAGGGCGGCAAAGACTGGTTCTTCATTACCGCAGATTATGCATTTGGCCACGCACTGCAGAAAACCGCATCGGAAGTGGTCAGCCAGTCGGGCGGCAAAGTCATGGGCAGCGTCAAAGTGCCGCTGAGCACGGCCGACTTCTCATCCTACATGCTGCAGGCCCAATCCTCGGGCGCCAAAATCCTGGGCCTGGCCAATTCGGGTAATGATTTCATCTCGGCGGTCAAGGCAGCCAACGACTTTGGCGTGACCTCCAGCATGCGGCTGGCCGGCCTGCAGGTATATATCAGCGATATACACGCCCTCGGACTGGAAGCTACGCAGGGCATGTACCGCACCGCCCCCTGGTACTGGGATCAGGACGAAGCCTCCCGCACGTGGTCGCAAGCTTTCATGAAAAAACACCGCGCCATGCCGACCTTCAACCAGGGCGGCGACTACTCGGCTGTCAAAACCTACCTGAAAGCAGTCGCTGCCAGCGGCACCGACGATGGCAAGACCATCATGGACTGGTTCAAATCAAATCCGATTGCCGATTTTTATATCAAGAACGGCAAAGTACGATCTAACGGCCTGCTGGTGCACGACATGTTCCTGTACGAGGTCAAGAAACCGTCCGAGTCCAAAGGTGAGTGGGATTACTTCAAGGTGTCCGCCACCATCCCGGGTGACGAGGCCTACGGCCCCGAGTCCGAATCGTCCGCGTGCAAGTTATAAACGCTGCCTTTCATACCATCACGGGGGCAATCCGGTATTGCCACGGTCCGTCACCGACATGACCCCATACCTTGCCCCCACTTCTTGCGGAAACCCTGTCATTGTGAATGCCCCTTCCCTTCCTTCAATCAGTATTATCGGCACCGGCCTGATCGGCCAGGCCTGGGCGGTTGTCTTTGCCCGCGCCGGTTGCGCAACAACACTATGGGACGGCAATGCCCAAGCTGCCCGGCACGCGGTAACGCTGATCGAGCAGCAAATGCAGACGCTGGCTCAGTACGGCCTGGTCGACGATGTGCCCGGCGCCATGGCTCGCATTCGGGTTGCCGACAGCCTGGAAGCGGCGGTTGCCGATACCGGCTATGTGCAGGAGAACCTGCCCGAAGTGCTGGACATCAAACTGGATATTTTCGCCCGGCTGGATGCCGCCGCCCCGCCAGAGGCTATCCTGGCCAGTTCCACTTCAGGTATTCCAGCCTCGGCGTTTACCGAGGGGCTGGCCGGTCGCGCCCGCTGTCTGGTTGCCCACCCGGTCAATCCGCCCTCCCTGATCCCCGTGGTGGAACTGTGCGGCGCCCCGTGGACCAGCGAGCAAACGCTCGGGCGTGCCCGGGCCATCATGGAGGCCGTGAAACAAAAACCGGTCACGGTGTTGCAGGAAATCGACGGTTTCATCCTGAATCGGCTGCAGGGCGCGCTGTTGCGCGAAGCCTTCCGGCTGGTCGAACAGGGTTATGTCTCGGTGGAAGATCTGGACACCACGGTCAGTAATGGCCTGGGACTGCGCTGGTCGTTCATGGGGCCGTTCGAGACCATCGATCTGAACGCCCCCCAGGGCATTCGCGACTATGCCCAGCGCTATGGGCCACTGTATCAGGAGCTGGCCAAAACCCAGGTCGATACCCAGCCCTGGTCGGGCGCCCTGATAGACAGCGTTACAACGGCGCGCCGGGCCGACCTGCCGGAGACCGAACTGGCCGCACGCCGGGCTTGGCGTGATCAGCGTCTGATGGCGCTGGCCGCCCATAAACGGCAGCATACCAGCGACAACGATGCGCAAGACTCCCACTGATTCGACACTGATCACGAACAGGTCCTGTCCTGCCGACCCGGCAGCGCATCGCCAGTACCGCCCCTTATTTTCTGAACCTGGATAACACGTTATGAGCACCAACAAAAAACCACACAAAGTCATTATTACCTGCGCTGTCACCGGCGCGATCCATACGCCCAGCATGTCTGCGCATCTGCCGGTCACTGCCGACCAGATTGCCGATGACGCCATCGCCGCAGCCCGCGCTGGCGCCGCCATCCTGCACTTGCACGCACGCGACCCGAAAGACGGGCGTCCCACCCAGGATCCGGAATTTTTCAAACCGTTTCTGGCCCGCATCAAGGCAGAAACCGACGCAGTCATCAATATCACCACCGGCGGCAGCCCCCACATGACGGTGGAAGAACGCATGCGTCCGGCCACCACCTTCAAACCCGAGCTGGCCTCCCTGAACATGGGCTCCATGAACTTTGGCCTGTACACCATGCTGGATCGCTTCAAGGAATTCGAGCACGAATGGGAGCGCGAGCATCTGGAAAAAAGCCGCGACCTGGTATTCAAAAATACCTTCAAGGATATTGAAACCATCCTGCGACTGGGCAATGACAATGGTACGCGCTTTGAATTCGAATGCTATGACATCAGCCATTTGTATAACCTGGCCCACTTTATGGATCGCGGTCTGGTCAAGTCTCCCCCATTCATTCAGTCCGTCTTCGGCCTGCTGGGCGGCATTGGCCCGCATCCGGAAGACCTGATGCATATGCGCCGCACGGCAGACCGTCTGTTCGGGCAGGATTACCAATGGTCTATCCTGGGTGCGGGGCGTAACCAGATCCCGCTGGCATCTATGGGCGCGAGCATGGGTTCCAATGTACGGGTTGGTCTGGAAGACTCGCTTTGGATTGCACCAAAACGGCTGGCCCAGTCCAATGCCGATCAGGTCTCACAGATACGCCAGGTGCTCGAAGGCCTGAATCTGCAGATTGCCAGCCCTGATGAGGCCCGCGAGATCCTGCAATTGAAAGGCGCGGCCAATGTCAATTTCTAAGGGCCCTGCGCGGTTCTCTCTGGACGGACAGCTGGCATTGGTAACCGGCTCCAGCCGGGGCATCGGGCTGGCCAGTGCACGCGCGCTGGCCGAGCAGGGGGCCAGGGTCATTATCAATGGCCGATCGGCGCAGACGGTGTCGCAGGCCGCGCAGACCCTGCGCCAGGCAGGGCTGCAGATTATTGAAGCGCCTTTCGATGCCGCAGATATCCATCAGTCGATTGCCACCGTTGACCGTTTGATCCAGGAACACGGCCCCATCCAGATTTTCATGGCCAACGCTGCCATGCAGCATCGTGAAAGCCTGCTGAGCTTTCCCCAGGAAAAGTTCGAAGAAGTGCTCTGGCTCAATCTTACCGCGCAATGGGCGCTGGGTCGCCATCTGGCTACCCATATGGTGCAGCAAAAATACGGGCGCGTGATCGTGACCGGCTCGGTCACCGGCCTGCAGGGACGCAAGGACATTTCTGCCTATACCATTGCCAAGGCCGGCCTGCATGCACTGGCCCGGCAATGGGCCGTGGAACTGAGCCCGCATCACATCACCGTAAATGCGGTGGCGCCCGGTTATATTGCCACGGAGTTCAATGAAGCGTTGCAAAACGACGAGCACTTTAACCAGTGGCTGTTTGACCGGGTACCCCAGCAAAAGTGGGGCAGCCCGGACGATATTGCCAACGCAGTGTGCTATCTGGCTTCGCGCGAAGCTTCGTTTGTCACCGGCCAGACGCTGGCCGTGGACGGCGGCTTTACCATCGCGTTGTAAATGCGGCGGCGCTCAGCGGACGATATCACCCCTGAGCGCCACGCCCGTCACGAATGCACCGGCATGGCACTCATAATTGAGTGAGCTCGAATTCACGTTCTTTTTGTAATAGCTGACAATATTGCTCACTCCCGTGCCGCCAAGCTCCCTGGCCCGCTGCTGCAATTGCTTATAGGCAGACAGAAATGCCCAGGCGCAGGCTTTTTCATCACTGCCCTTGCCGACCCGGCTGGTTTTCTTGTTGGTAACGGCATCGGCCTGGATTACCTGTCCCGGCGCTTTGCGCCCGAATGTCATTTTGATGGACGGGTCCACGATGTCCGCCGCTTCCGGGGCAGCCAGCGCCTGCGCAATCGGCAGATCATAGCGCGTATCGCGGGCATGCGCCTGCATACTTGCCACTGCCAGCAGCGCGGTCAGACATGCGATTGAAATTTTACCTGGCATTGCATTTCTCCTGAGCAAAATATTAGAAACCACTACACTGCCGTCAGGCAGGATGTAACAATCGTCCGCCGACCTGAAACGATCTGAATTCAACTGCGACATGTGTAGGCTGTACAGCGCCGCAAGCACCTGAATGTGTACTATATTTCTGAATCCCCCCGGCAAATCGGGGCCATTGCGTATTGACCGAAAAGTCAGGCGCCAGACGCCATTGTTGTTGATAGGCCATACTGCAGGTTTTCGTTTTCAAGCCAGGATATGTTGATTATTGTAACAATAAGAAACATATTATAATAAATTTCTTTCAGCCGACACCCTGAGGATCAATGACTTCACATGCTCGCCTTTGAATTGACCATTTCCGAAAAGAACGCGCTTGCTCCCGGCTTATCCACTGCATCGCAGTGGGCACGGTGGCTGCAGGCGGGCAGTCCGCAGGAAAAAGAGCACAGCCGGGCACAGAACCCGCAAGATCCGCCGGCGCTCAGTTTTCTGCCGGCCATGCAGCGACGGCGCCTGAGCGCGCTGTCCCGCCTGGTCTTTGCGGCAGCCTGGCCCATTCTGGAGAAGCATCCGCAATGCCCTATGGTGTTTTCCTCGCGCAACGGCGAAATCAACCGTAGTTTTCAGCTTCTGATTGAACTGGCCAAAGGCAACGGCGTTTCCCCAACCTCATTTGGTCTGTCGGTGCATAACGCCATTGCCGGCCAGCTGGCCATCCATCAAGGCAATTACGCTGAACAGTCGGCTATTTCGACCAACAGCAATGGCCTGGAAAACGCCATGCTGGACGCCTGGCTTATGCTGCAGGATGGCGCCGACCAGGTGCTGGTGCTTTACGCCAACGATCCGCTGGATGCCCAATATGAAGTCGATATTGAACGGGGTCCGTTTGCGCTGGCCTGTGCCCTGCTCGTACAAAAGGGGTCTGACTGGCGCCTGTGCTGCGACACCAACACCGACGCCCCGCTGAACAAAGACGGTAGCGCGGGGGTATGCGCACAGCTGGTGAGCGGCCAGCGGCAGTGGACAACGCTCACTGCCCGGCCGCCTGCCTGCTGGACATGGACCCGCCAGGCATGAACCGGATCAGCGCATACCTTTGGCACAAATGGCGCTGGCTGGCCATTGCCAGCGGCTACATCGTCTTTGGTCTGTTTGGCATTGTCCTCAAGATCGTCCTGCTGCCTTTCACCTGCGGGCTGCTCAATCAATCCCGGCCGGCGAACCAGAAGCGGGCGCGCAGCATTATCCAATTTTTGTGGCGTCAGTTCCTGCGATACGTCCGGCTCATTGGCGGGCTCGATTACCGCTTTGCCGACCAGGACCGGCTGGGCCGCCCCGGACAGGTCATTATCGCCAACCATCCATCGCTGCTCGACGTGGTTTTCATGCTTGCGCATGCCCGGCAGTCCAACTGTATCGTCAAGCCAAGCCTGCTGGACAATCCCTTCCTGAACAGCGCCATCCGCGCTTGCGGCTACCTTTCTAACGATGGTTCTGCGCAGGTCATTGATCATGCCGTCGCTGCCTTGCAGGGCGGGCAGTCCGTCCTTATTTTTCCCGAGGGCACGCGTACGGGCGACGACAATGTCATCTGCTTTCACCGTGGCGCCTGCGCCATTGCCCTGCGCGGCGCGACGGTGATCACCCCTGTTATAATCCGGATGCATCCCCGTTGCTTTAAACGGAATCAGCCGTGGTATCACATCCCGCATGAAAAAGTTAATTATGAATTCATCATCGGCGATGACATTGATCCGGCCCACTGGAAGTCGGGAAAACATATGCCTGCGGCAACCCGGCAACTGAATGCCTATCTACAGACTTATTTTGAACGAGAACTACAGAAATGACCACAGCGCTCAATCTGGAAATCAAAGAATTAATTATCTCCAGCCTTGGACTCGAAGACATAGCGCCGGAAGATATTGAAGACGCCGCCCCGCTGTTTGGCGAGGGACTCGGCCTTGATTCGGTCGATGCCCTGGAATTGGGTCTGGCCCTGCAGAAGCACTTTGGCATCCAGTTCAATACCAAGACACAGAATTTGCGGGAACATTTCACAGATATCAATACACTTGCTGCGTTTGTCAATGATCTGAAAAACAATCCACATACCTGAGGGGCTACCATGAATCCATCAGACCAAATTTATCAGACGCTCAAGACTGCACTGGTTGAGCTGTTTGAAATTGAACCCGAGCGAATCCGGCCTGATGCCGATCTGTACACTGATCTGAACATCGACAGCATCGACGCCATCGATCTGATAGACCATATCAAACGCGTCACCGGCCACAAGCTGCTGGCAGAAGACTTTCGCAGTGTCCGCACGGTGCAGGATGTCGTTGATGCCGTAAACCGCAAACTTGCTCCAGCATAAAGGAAGCTGGCTGGTGTCGTTTCGATTGCCGCGCAGTGCACTGCGCCTGTTCAATCTGCTGGTGGTATTGACTCTGGCCGCCTATCCATTTCTGGTCTATTACGGCAAGGAACGAATTGGTGCCCTGTGGATTACTGCCGGGCTATTGCTGCTATGGGGCGTCAAAAGCCTGCTGAGCGGTCAGCGCTGGCAGCAGATCGTCGCCCTGGCATTGCTGGTCTGCGTCATGTTGTTCCAGTTGACCGACAAGTCCGGTTTCCTTTATTTTTATCCGGTCGTCATCAATCTGGTGCTGCTGGCGGTGTTTGCCGGCAGCCTGTTTACCTCCATGAGTGTCGTCGAACGCATCGCACGCAGCCAGCAACCCGATCTGCCCCCAGCGGCCGTTCAATACACCCGAAGGGTGACCAAAATCTGGATCGTCTTTTTCATCCTGAACGGCGGTACGATTTACCTGCTGTGGCAAGCCGGTTATTTTCAAGCCTGGTCGCTTTATACCGGCTTTATTTCCTACGTATTGATGGGGCTGCTGTTTGCCGGGGAATGGCTTTACCGTCAGCATTACAAACGGAAGCATTCAGCATGAGCGAGGCTACCGGCGGCATTCTTTTGCCTTTTCCCCATGCCGACTCGCTGGTCGCAACGCGCCCGGCCATGCGCCGTGCCCAGTTCGAGGCCATTGTCAATCACCTGCAGCAACAGTTGCAGACCCGCGGCTGCACGCATGCCGCCCTGTGGTTCGAAGATACCGCCCTGTTCAGTTGCGCCCTGCTTGGTTGCTGGGCCGCCGGCGTTCAGGTGCTGCTGGCGCCGGATCTGCTGGGCGATACTCGTGCCTGGGTACAGGCTGACGCGGCCTTGTGGATCAGCGACCAGGCACTGCCCGACCCGGCCATGCCTCTCTTGCGACTGGACACCATGGCCCAGGCGCTGGCCGATATCCAGACGCACGCCCAGGCCATCGAGCGGACAGACCGCAAGGCGCCGGCTGCCGGGCAATCGGACCAGTTGGCACCAGCCGCTGCCGATGGGGTGCAAAGTGTATTCCAGGAGCGCGCAGACGGACTGTTTTTACCCCTGACTGCCGATGCCTGCGCCCTTTTGCGCACCTCGGGCTCCAGCGGCGCCCCCCGCGTGATCCGCAAGCGCTTTGGCCAATTACACGCCGAAGCGCTCACCTTGATTCACGCCTGGTCGCTGCATGCCCTGCCTGCCACGCTTATCTCCAGCGTCAGCCACCAGCATATGTACGGCCTGACGTTCCGTGTCATGGTGCCATTGCATGCCGGTCTGGTACTGGACCGGATGCCATCGCGCTATCCCGAAACCCTGGCCGAGCAGACGCAGATGTACGAACAATGCATCTGGATCACCAGTCCCGCCTTGCTGCAGCGACTGCCAGACAGCTTGCCATGGTCCGCGCTGCTGCCGCGCCTGTCTCGCGTGGTATCAGCCGGCGGGGTGCTGGCAGAGGAAACCCGCAAGGATCTGCTGCGACGCCAATGGCCGCTGCATGAAATTTACGGCAGCACCGAAACCGGGGTCATCGCCACGCGACACAGGCAATCATGCTGGACGCCGTTGCCCGGTGTCAGGCTGGAAACCGACAGCGAAAGCCGGCTTGCGGTTTGCTCACCCTGGACAGACGGCACCGAACAGACGGCCGATGTCATCAGTCGCCACGACGAAAACAGCTTCACACTGCTGGGCCGCGCCGATCGCATTCTGAAGCTCGAAGACAAACGGATCTCTCTGAGTCGTGTGGAACAGGCAGCCCTGTCCCATCCCTATGT
>JBOIGK010000322.1:0-5904 GCA_050742695.1 Advenella sp.
GCCCGGAACCGGATCGAAACGCAGCTGACGGTTTTGTGATTGCGCGTCCATGGGATGCAACACCGGGGGCGCCAGCAATGCGTGCGTTCCTGACGGTTTTCCTGCGCCATCGGTTACCGCGCCCTGGTTGCTGCCAAGCCTGGTGAGCGAGACCCCATCGGCCGGCGAGAAATCTGCCTGTCCCTTAATAATGGTGCTGTAGGCGCCCTGGCTCTGGTCCTGGCGGGTTCCCGCGCGCAGGATGGTGCCGCGGACCCCGGTAACACTCACTGGGGTCCGGATTTCAAAGCGCCCCACGCCTTCGCCGCCGGGGTTGACATGGCTCTGGACTTCCCCGCGGTCGATGGTGAAGATGGCGTCTATATACCCGGTGCCCGAAAAGCGCTGCAGCCGTTTGGCGGTGACCGTACTGTTGACGGGAACCAGGACCTTGCTGTTGTCTGGCAGGGTCAGGGTAACGTTGCTGTTGGGGCCTGTGGTAATGACCGTGCCCTCGTTGACCTGACCACCGGTTTGGGTAATCGGCGAGCCGTTAAGAAACGCTTGTCCGCGCAAGTGCGAGATGGTTGCGCTGGCAGGAACCTCGTCAATCAGGGAAAACGGAATTTTCAGCTCGAAGCCGACCGGAATTTTGTATTGATCGGCGATGCCGTTGATTTGGCGGATGGTTTTCCAGTTTTCCTGATTTTGGGTAAAGCGCTGGGACAGCGTCAGCAGAATATCGCCGGGAACAAACCGGTAGGTGAAGTAATCGCCGCGCGCGCCTGTTGCCTGACCGAACGCAGGGCCGCTGACCAGCGTGCCGGCCATAAGCAAGGTCAGCAAGTATGCCAGGACTGCTCTGGGTATGCTCATGTCTGATCGGGGCTGTTGGTCTGTCTTGGCTGGGCCGGTGTGTCCGTGCCTGCGGGCTCGGTCACCATTTCCAGGCGATAGCCCAGTGCGTACGATGACACAATGCGCAGGCCGTTTTCCGGGCGAATTTGCAGCTTTTGCCTGACGTTGGACAAATGGGTGTCAAGGGTGCGGGAGGTTGCCGGAATTTCACGATTCCAGATGGATGCGCTGAGCGCATCGCGGGAGAACAGCCGCCCCATGTTGCGGAAAAACAGAACCGCCAGGTCAAATTCCTTGGGCGCCAGTGCAACCACTTCGTTGTGCAGGCGCACCGAGCGCATTTGCGTGTCGATGTGATAGGGGCCCACTGCGATCACTGTATTGTCTACATCGGCCGGATTGGCGCGCCGCAGCAGCGACAGTATGCGCACACGCAAGGCCTGTGTCGTATAGGGCTTGGCGATGTAATCATCTGCGCCGGCCTCGATGGCTTCGACCAGGTCTTCTTCGCTGGTCCGGCTGGTCAGGAACAGCACTGGCAGGGAATAGCCGATGTTGCTACGCACCCAGGTCAGGACATCCTTGCCGGTAATTTCGGGCAGTTCCCAGTCGAGAATGAGCAGATCGAACATTTCGGGATCCCGCAGGGCTGTCATGAGTTCTTTGCCTGAGCTGTAATGTGTGCAGCCATACCCCATTTTTTCTACAGCCTGCACCATTTGCGCCGCCTGGGCGAGATCATCTTCTAGTATGGCAATCTTCATGTGATTTTTTTCCTAGTATGGCGAGGCGCAGGATCGCTGACCCCAGCACATGGCCCCGCGCAGCGGGAATTTAGTCAGCAATTATAGCAAAACCGTTGTTTTTTATGGACTATTTCGCCAAAGAGCGTAAACGCCGACCCCTTTGCCGGCCGCTCTCCTATCGCTTGCGAGGCGATTCTCATGGGTTGCAACGTGCTGTTTTCTTGACGTTTTATAAGGATTGTGTTAATGTGACGGGCTACCTAGTGGAAATAGTGCTGGGTAATAGCAGTAAGACTTGTTGCTCTTTGGTTGTTTTAAGGTCTCTGTTATATGGTCGTTTCGCCGACAGGCGCTTTGTGAAAGGCGCCTTTTGACGCTTTCAGTTGCATGTGCGTGATACGCGCAGCTTCTGGGTTTATGGGTAGCTTATGGCTTTCCTGGCGAAATGATGCTGGTTTCGAGTTGGTGTTGCAGCCTGGCGCATATATGCGCTGAGCGCAAGGCGCATCAATCAGGAAGCGGAACATGTAGCGCGGCTGGCCCCGGTAATTTGTGGCAAAGCAATATTTCATTGAACGTTTCACGCAAACTTCTCTGGAGTTTTTCTTTCACAATCTGGCGCGAAGACATCTTCGGGAGCACAATTTTAAGAGCAGTATCCTGGTCAGAATGTCGTGCCAAAGCAACATGCAGGCGGGCAACACAGCAACGTGCATAAAAGCAACAGTCGTGTTGGTCATCTGTACAGCGCACAAAGCCTGTGCAGGTTTTTTCAGCAAGAGAAAAACCTGTCCGAACAGTTCCGACACGCTCCGGTCATATGCCGGCGCTACCATCGCGACTTTGCTGTCCATTCTTCCCCGGGCGTACATTAACGTCAGTACGTAAAACAGACGCAAATATAAATCGGTACAGGTTTCCTGTACATGAAATAGGATAGAAGGTCATGCCAACCATTAGCCAGCTCGTGCGTAAACCGCGCGTAAGCAGCCATGAGAGCAGCAAAAGTCCTGCACTTGAAAACTGCCCTCAGCGTCGTGGCGTATGCACTCGCGTGTATACCACCACACCTAAAAAACCTAACTCTGCGATGCGTAAAGTTGCCAAAGTGCGCTTGACCAACGGTTTCGAAGTTATTTCGTATATCGGTGGTGAAGGTCACAACCTGCAGGAACACTCCGTGGTTCTTGTACGTGGCGGTCGTGTAAAAGACCTCCCGGGTGTGCGCTATCACATCGTGCGCGGTTCACTTGACCTGCAAGGCGTCAAGGACCGTAAACAGTCGCGTTCCAAATACGGTGCAAAACGTCCGAAGAAAGCGTAATTCGCTTTTTCAACGGTTTTATCCGGTTTGGTGCTCACGCACAAAAATGCTTCCTTCCCACCGGTTGGTAAGCGTGCAGCCGCAGCTGCGAGAAAAAATTATCTGCGGTACGTAAGGGGCTGACCTCTCATATAGGCAGCCACGGCCACGCAAGTGGTTCAACTGAAACAGACACTCTAAGGAAGTACAATGCCACGTCGTCGCGAAGTACCAAAACGCGAGATCCTGCCTGATCCAAAATTCGGCAGTGTTGATCTTGCAAAATTCATGAACGTTGTCATGCTGGCAGGCAAGAAAGCCGTCGCAGAACGTATCATTTATGGCGCGCTTGATCATGTTCAGGCCAAAACAGGTAAAGAACCTATTGAAGTGTTCAACCTGGCAATCAACAACATCAAACCCATCGTCGAGGTCAAAAGCCGTCGCGTGGGTGGTGCCAACTATCAGGTACCCGTCGAAGTCCGTCCCGTTCGTCGCCTCGCGCTGGCAATGCGCTGGCTGCGTGAAGCCGCGAAAAAACGCGGTGAAAAATCCATGGACCTTCGTCTTGCCGGGGAGCTGATGGATGCGGCCGAAGGCCGCGGCGCTGCAATGAAAAAGCGTGAAGACACACACAAAATGGCAGAGGCCAACAAAGCCTTCTCCCATTTCCGCTGGTAAATTAAGGACACAACCATGGCCCGCAAAACCCCGCTCGAACGATACCGCAACATCGGTATTTCTGCCCACATTGACGCCGGTAAAACGACAACAACAGAACGCATTCTGTTTTATACCGGTGTGAGCCATAAAATCGGTGAAGTGCACGATGGTGCAGCAACGATGGACTGGATGGAGCAGGAACAGGAACGCGGTATTACCATTACTTCAGCCGCGACCACCGCTTTCTGGCGGGGCATGGCGGGTAACTATCCGGAACACCGCATCAATATTATCGATACGCCCGGACACGTTGACTTCACGATTGAGGTTGAGCGTTCCATGCGTGTGCTCGATGGTGCCTGCATGGTTTACTGTGCAGTAGGTGGTGTTCAGCCCCAATCCGAAACCGTATGGCGTCAGGCCAACAAGTACAAAGTGCCGCGTCTGGCCTTTGTGAACAAAATGGACCGTACCGGTGCAAATTTCTTCAAGGTTTATGACCAGTTGAAAACGCGCCTGCGCGCCCATCCTGTGCCTATCGTCATTCCTATCGGTGCTGAAGACACTTTCACCGGTGTGGTCGATCTGATCAAGATGAAAGCCATCATCTGGGACGAAGCCAGCCAGGGTACCAAGTTTGAATACCTGGATATTCCTGCTGAACTGATGGACTCGGCCAATGAATGGCGCGAAAAACTAGTTGAAACCGCTGCCGAAGCTTCCGAAGAACTCATGGAGAAATACCTTGAGACCGGCGAGCTGAGCGAAGAGGAAATCAACCAGGCGATTCGTACCCGCACCATTGCATGTGAAATTCAACCCATGCTTTGCGGTACTGCGTTCAAAAACAAGGGCGTGCAGCGCATGCTGGATGCAGTGATCGACTATCTGCCGTCACCGGCCGATATTCCTCCTGTCACTGGCGAAGATGATGAAGGTAATCCCATTAGCCGCAAGGCCGATGACAAGGAAAAATTCTCTGCGCTGGCATTCAAGCTGATGACCGATCCTTTCGTTGGTCAGCTGACTTTCGTGCGTGTTTATTCAGGCGTTCTGGCTTCTGGCGATACAGTCTACAACCCGATCAAGGGTAAAAAAGAGCGTATCGGTCGGATTCTGCAGATGCATGCAAACAACCGTGCAGAAATCAAGGAAGTGCTGGCAGGTGACATCGCCGCTGTGGTCGGCCTCAAAGACGTGACAACGGGTGAAACCCTGTGTGACGTGGATTCGCATATCATGCTAGAACGCATGGTATTTCCTGAGCCCGTGATTTCACAGGCAGTCGAGCCAAAAACCAAGGCTGACCAGGAAAGAATGGGTATGGCCCTGTCTCGTCTGGCCGCAGAGGATCCGTCCTTCCGCGTGCGCAGTGACGAAGAATCAGGCCAGACCATTATTTCCGGTATGGGCGAGCTGCACTTGGAAATTCTGGTAGACCGTATGAAGCGCGAGTTCAACGTGGAAGCCAACGTGGGTAAACCACAAGTGGCCTACCGTGAGACCATCCGCAAGGTATGTGAAGAAGTTGAAGGCAAATTCGTCAAACAGTCCGGTGGTCGTGGTCAGTATGGTCACGTTGTACTGAAACTGGAACCCCTGCCTCCTGGTGGTGCCGGTTACGAATTCGTTGACGCGATCAAGGGCGGTGTGGTTCCTCGTGAATACATTCCTGCTGTTGACAAAGGTATTCAGGAAACCCTGTCTGCCGGTGTCGTCGCCGGATACCCGGTCGTCGATGTCAAGGTAACCCTGTTCTTCGGTTCTTACCATGACGTTGACTCGAACGAAAATGCCTTCCGCATGGCCGCATCCATGGCCTTCAAGGAAGGGATGCGCAAGGCCCAGGCGGTTCTGCTGGAGCCGATGATGGCTGTAGAAGTGGAAACACCTGAAGATTACGCCGGTACTGTGATGGGCGATCTGTCCTCACGCCGTGGTATGGTTCAGGGTATGGACGATATGGTTGGTGGCGGTAAAGTGATTAAAGCCGAAGTGCCACTGGCAGAAATGTTTGGTTATGCAACCAATCTGCGTTCTCTGACACAGGGTCGTGCAACGTACACGATGGAATTCAAGCAATACGCTGAAGCTCCGAAGAACGTTGCCGAAGAAGTCATCAGCGCCCGCAGCAAATAAACACAACAGGTGTTGCGCCTGCTCTCTCCCAAGGTTCAGACAGGCGCAACGTTTTCATATTCAGATAGATTAAGTATTGGATAGATATTATGGCAAAAGGTAAGTTTGAACGTACCAAACCACACGTAAACGTAGGTACGATTGGTCACGTTGACCATGGCAAAACAACGCTGACAGCGGCGATTACAACGGTATTGGCACAGCACTTTGGCGGCG